>JAQBYL010000316.1 GCA_027622495.1 Pseudomonadota bacterium | reverse complement strand
TCGACACCCTGACGGTGGCAGCAGCCTTTAACGGCATTACCCGCGTCGCCGATTCAACCGGCATACCGCTCGACGACAACACGGCTGAACACACCGGAGACTTGCGGGAGAGCACCGGTATTGCACAGTTTGCCTACGAAGCCAAGTCAACGCGTTACGGCTGACGAGCGGTCAGCGGCGGTAGTATTCGGCTTCCGAGTTGTGTGAACTGATCTGTTCGTTCAGCGTCCAGAAATCATAGATGATGTCGATACCGAAGTCAGATTCGTGATGCCATCGATCACCTGATTCCAGATCTGCTCAGGCAGGTCGTGGCCCATCCCGTCGATCAGCATGAGCTCAGCGTTCATGAGCGCCTCATGGGTGTCGATCCCACTGGTTACCGGGACCAGCGGGTCAGCCTGGCCGTGCACGATCAATGCTGCAACATCAAGCTTCTGCAACGCCGGTTTACGGTTCCCATCGGCAAAAACTGCTGCCATCTGCCTGGTTACCCCTTCGGGGTAAGCACATCGGTCAAAAGCCTGTTCGGCGCGTTCGCGAAGTTGTTCAACACCTGCGGGGTACTTTGGCGAACCGATCACACCCGAGACCTCAATACTCCGCGTAATTGCACCTTCGCGGGTGGTTGCACCCGGTGTCATCAGCGCAGCCATCGCCGCCTCGGTGGCTGGTGGCAGATCAGGGTTGCCCGTTGATGACATGATTGAAGTCATGCTCAGCACCCGCTGCGGCGCACTGATGGCCATGGCCTGCACGATCATTCCACCCATGCTGGCCCCGCAGATGTGGGCTTTTTCGATATCGAGCACATCGAGCAGACCGAGCCCGTCGTTGACCATGTCACTCAATGTGTACGGCACCTCAAACGGCTCGCCCGATGCTCTGGCTGACATCAGTGCCATCATGTCGGGCAGGCCCAGATGCCCGAATTTCTGCGACAGACCCACATCCCGATTGTCGTAGCGCACAACAAAGTGGCCGCGATCGGCGAGCGCCTGGCAGAACTCTCCCCGCCAGGCGATCATCTGGGCGCCGAGACCCATCACCAACAGGAGCGGACGGGCGCCGCGCTCGCCGAAGGTGTCGTACTCGATGTTGATTCCATTTGCAGTGACTTGAGCCATGGCAGATCTCAAAAAGTGAAAGACCGGCGATTGTTGCCAATGGACCCTGCTAATACAACAGCTACAAAAGCTACAAAAGCTACAACCGATACAACCGACACGCGTGATTAGACGGGCTCAGGGTTCTTCAGCTTGTCAGCCGCCATCGAGTCTCGGTACTGTTGACTCAAAGATCACGCAAGGCACACCCCATGAGCACATTCCCCGAACCGCAAATCATCGATACCAACGGCATCCAGCTTGAAACCTACGTAGCAGGCAGCGGCCGACCTATCGTGCTGTGTCATGGCTGGCCTGAACATGCCTACTCGTGGCGCCATCAGATCCAGCCTCTGGTCGATGCCGGTTACCAGGTCATTGCGCCGAATCAACGGGGTTACGGCAACTCGTCACGACCGAAGCCTGTGACCGATTACGACATCAATCACCTGTGTGATGATCTGACCGGCCTGCTGGACCATTTCGGTCACGAACAGGGTCTGTTTGTCGGCCATGACTGGGGCGCGATCGTGGTCTGGAACCTGGCCATGCTGCGCTCTGCCCGGGTCAGCGGCGTCATCAATCTGAGCGTTCCACTGATGCAGCGCGGACCTGTGGAGTGGGTGAGCTTCTGGGAGCAGGCTCTGGGGGGCGACTTTTATATTGTTCATTTCAACCGGCAGCCGGATGTTGCCGATGCCGCGTTCGCCGCTGATCCAGACAATTTTCTGCGCAACCTCTACCGAACCGAGCAGTGGCAGCACCCGCCTGTGGATCTTGGTCCCGGCATGGGGATGATCAACATGGTAAAGGCGAAGAACCTGCCTGGCCGGTTGATGATGAGCGAAGCTGAACTCGCGGTATTCGTGAATGCGTTTAAAACCAGCAGCTTTACCGGCGGTATCAACTGGTACCGCAACTTCTCACGCAACTGGCAGATTCTTGCAGATGTGGAAGAGATCGTGAGGCAACCGGCACTGATGATCTACGGCGATCACGACATGGTACCAAAGGCTGAAAATCTGGCTGAATTCGTGCCGCGGGTAGAAACGGCCAGCCTCGACTGTGGCCATTGGATCCAGCAGGAAAAACCGCAGGAAACCAATGCGCTCATGCTGGACTGGCTGGCCCGTAACTACCCGGCCTGACTTAAGCGATAGTTACAGCACCGCGATGGTCGCAGCAACCAGACTCGCAAGAACCATCAGCGTGTTCGCAAGCATGGTGATCATGGCACCGGGGCCGCGCTTTTCCGGGTCTTTGGTGTAGGCTCGAAAATACACCGCACGACCAATCATGAAGGCAACGCCACCGGCGACCGCATAAATCTCGCCAATGAACATGGTTGTCGCGTAGATAGCCGGTATAAAAACGACCAGCTGCTCAAGCGTATTCTGATGAACGCGAAAGTAGCGTTCGAACACTTCGTCGCCACTCACCGCCGGCGCCTTGATGCCGGTGCGCCCCCGCGCACTGCCAACTGCATAGCCGAAATACATGTACTCGATCAATGCGAGCATCACGATAATGGTCGTATACGCCAATTTATCTCTCCTTATGAAGTAAAAGATGAAGTGAAAGTCAGTCAGAAACCATGAAGCTGCCGCTGGCCTCGGCGACGGTTTCGTTCGTGTCCTGCCGTATTACCAGGCCTTCCATGAGCGCCAGCCGCCCTTTTCGTTTGACCATGCGGCCTTCGAGGCGTACCGCACAGCCAACCGGCAGGTGCGCACGATAGCGGATGTCTGCCTTGGCAGTGAAACATTTCACACGCTTGAGCCATAGCCAGTTCGCCATCACATCGTCGAGCACGCTGAAGATGATGCCGCCGTGGGTTACGTTGTCATAACCGGCATGTTCCGGGCGCGGTGTGAATTCGGATCGACAGACATCGTCTTCCAGACGAAAGGTCAGTTTGAGGCCGATCGGGTTGCTCTGACCACAGACAAAACAGCGATTCGCTTCGAGATCCAGGACCGATTGTTCTTTTACCAACAGTGTTCCTTTCCGTGTGTTCACCAGAGCCGTATGATTACCGTTTTGACCCGCAACGGAAAGCACACATCGAACAGAACCGCCTTCGTCTTAAAATACCCGGATCCTGATGTTCGATCTTAACGACATCCGTTTGCGCCTGGCTACGCACAGTCCGACTGAGTTCGATCCTAACCACACGACCCGTAAAGCGGCGGTTGCGATCATCCTGCGGCAGAGGGCCGAACAGGCTGACATCCTGTTCATCAAGCGTGCTGAAAAAGATGGCGATCCCTGGTCTGGACACATGGCCTTCCCGGGTGGTCATCTGGAAAGCCACGACGACGATCTCAAAGCCGCCGCCATGCGGGAAACTCTGGAAGAAATTGGCCTCGATCTCTCCATGGCAACCTACCTGGGTGCAATCGATCAGCAACGCGCACAGCCACGCGGGCGGGTGCTCAACATGCTGATCGCGCCGCACGTATTCGAACTTCACGATGAGCCCACCTTTGACCTGAACTATGAAGTGGCCGAAGTGGTCTGGTCACCGCTCGCACCGCTTGCGTTTAATCACCTGCACGATACCGAAATCAAGCCGATGATGGGCAAGCCCACGGTCTTTAACGGCTACCGCCTGAGTGATCGGCATTTCGTCTGGGGGTTGACCTACCGCATGCTGAAATCGTTCTTCCTGACTCTGGATCAGCAGTGGCAGGAAGCTGATACTGAATAACCAGTGTGCTCGCGCGGCGTGGGCCGCACGTCGTGGGCCGCGCGACACAACTTCAGACGGTTAAACCTCTCCAGTTGGCAATCGCCAGGCCAGCAGCAACGCTGGTAAACGGATCATGTTCCACCACCCGATCCGGAAAACGCTCATCGAGGATGCGCCGGACAGCAGGAATCAATGCGGAACCCCCGGTTCGGATAACGATATCAATGTCGTCATTGGCAAGACCCGCGCTCTCGAGCGTTTGATCCAGAGCGTCTTCAAACTTCTGCAGCAGGTCGGCAATCATGCCTTCGAATTCCGTTCTGTTCAGCTCAACTTCGATATCGAGTTCGGGTATGTCGAGCACAGCACTTTCGTTGTCTGACAGTTCGGCTTTGAAAAACTTTATTTCCTGAAACACCAGGTAGCTGAGATTCAGCTGGATCAGGTCACGCAGACGGCCGAATTTGATTGCAGCAGCTCCACCCTGCTCAATTCGATCCAGAACCGGGGTGGTGAATCTGTTCTGGTTCAGGGTGTAGGTGACCGCCCAGTTGAGCAGCAGATCTTCATAATCTTCAAACGGAAATCTGGTTTCGATCTCGCGATCCATACCCCTGCGACGCCAGGTTTCACCTTTCCCCAGGAGGGGAAACAGCAGTTCCCGGAACAATCTCTGGTCGATGTGATCACCACCCAGACCGACCCCATGCGTTGCAATCACATCAAAGCTTTCCTGCGTATGGCGCAGCACACAGAAATCCAGTGTCCCGCCGCCAAAGTCGACGGTCAGCAGGTATTTGCCGGTTACCTGCGGTTGTTGCTGAAGGAAGCTGACAGCCGCCGCGATCGGTTCCGGAAAGAACACCTGATCGACAATTCCTGCGTGTCTGTACGCTTCAGCCAATCTTGTTTCTGCTGTTTTGTTACGAAAGTCATCCCGACCTTCAAAGTTCACCGGTCGACCCAGATGACCATACGTAACCCCTGGCACCAGCTTGCTCAGATCGTCGCGGATGCGCCTTAAGATGGGTGTGATCAAGGCAACCAGTCGGAAAGCATGTTCAAAAACCATCAGCCTGCGAACGCTTGCATCACCGAGAAGCCGTTTGGTCCCTCTGAACAATCGTCCCTGCAGACCGCTGTCGACGACGGCTGCACCATAAACTTTGTTGGTGATTGTCTCTACCGGAGATGGGTTTTCACTGTCGGCAGGAGCAAAATCGCTGGACGTGCCGATCACTTCTGAAATCATTTCAACTGTTCGGCCGGTGTTGTCGGCCACATATTGATCAATGGCATCCTGGCCTGTCTGCGATTGAAGATCGCGGTCAATGTAGGTGGCCGACGGCATGATCGGTTCGAAGGGTTCGAGTTCCACCAGTCGCACCCGCTCACCATCAAAGATTGCAGCGATTGAGTTGGTGGTTCCGAAATCTATACCAATGCCTACTCTCATCCTCATTCGTCTGCGCGGAATTCCAGGTAAGCCCGTTTGGCAAGACACCCGGAAAGACGTGCAAAAAAATCA
>JAQBYL010000315.1 GCA_027622495.1 Pseudomonadota bacterium | reverse complement strand
CAAAACGATGATGTGATTGTTTCGCTGAACGGCATGCCGGCCAACAATTCAATGGCTGTCATCCATCAGATTGCCCACATCATGCCCGGTGACAGCATGAATCTGGAAGTTGTCCGGGGTGCGGATCGACTGGAACTCAATGCCCACGCCGGCGAACGGCCAGTTAATCAGCGGCGCTGTCATGAGCCTTTCTGATGCGCGCAAGTGCTGCCTGCGCATGTGCCTCGAGACCTTCGCTGCGGGCAAGCAGCGCCGACGTCATGGACAATTGATCAACACCGCCCCCGTTTATCTGCAGCACTGACGAGCGTTTCTGGAAATCATAAACGCCCAGTGGCGAGGAAAAACGGGCAGTGCCGTAGGTTGGCAGCACATGGCTGGGCCCCGCTGCGTAATCGCCAAGGACCTCCGCAGAGTAAGCCCCCATAAAGATCGCCCCCGCGTGTTCAATGCCCTCCATCAGAGCTTCGGGATCGACAACCGCAAGCTCCAGATGTTCGGGGGCCACCCGATTGGACACCGCAATGGCCTCTGTCAGATCTCGGGTCACGATCAACGCACCGCGCCGTTCCAGAGAGGCCCGGATGATATCGACGCGGGGCTGCGCATCGATCATCTGTTCAATTCGTGTCTGAACTGCCTGCACGAAACTTTCATCCGGTGAGACGAGAATGGCCTGGGCTACCGGGTCGTGCTCTGCCTGCGAAAACAGATCCAGAACCACCCAGTCAACGGGTGTGGTGCCGTCGGCAATAATCAGCACTTCGCTTGGCCCTGCGATGATGTCTATGCCGACCCGACCAAACACCTGGCGCTTTGCGGCGGCAACAAATGCTCCTCCAGGGCCAACAATTTTGTGCACGCAAGACAAGCTCTGAGTGCCATAAGCAAGCGCACCGATTGCCTGGGCACCACCGATGGCATATGCCTGTGTGACACCGGCCACATGAAAGGCGGCCATCAGCGATGGGTTCTTAATCCCATCCGGTGTGGGCATGGTCACCACGATGTCTCTAACACCGGCAACCTGTGCGGGGATCACAGTCATCAGAACTGACGAGGGGTAGGACGCCTGACCGCCGGGCACATAAACACCTACCCGTTTCAGTGGTGTTACCCGTTGACCGAGTTTATTGCCGTATTCATCTTCGAAGGTCCAGCCTTCCTGACGCTGGCGCTGGTGAAAATCGCGGATACGCACGACTGCATGATCCAGGGCATCGCGCAGGGCAGAGTCGAGGCTTCGATAAGCCTGTTCGCACTCGGCTGGATCAAAACGCAGATCTTCAAGCTCGGTGCAGACCACGCGATCCAGACGCCGCGTGTGTTCCAGCACTGCTGCATCACCGCGGGTTCGAACGTCTGCGAGAATCTGCGTAACAATACTGACCACGGTCTCGTCTTCGGCCCCATCGAGAGTTAACAAGGCATCCAGATCAGTATCAAAGCCCGCATCCCGGGTGTGCATCAAGCGCATCTACAGCGCCGCTTTTAACAAGGCTATGAACGCTTCCACTTCGTCAAATCTGGTTTTCATAGACGCACGATTCACGATCAGGCGGCTGGATATCCGGGTGATGACCTCCAGCGCTTCGAGGCCGTTTGCTTTCAGTGTGTTCCCGGTATCGACAATATCGACAATGCAGTCAGCCAGGTTCATCAATGGAGCAATTTCGAGTGCGCCAGACAGAGCAATGATGGAGACCTGCCGCCCCTGCCGTTCAAAATAGTCACGGGTGATGTTCACAAACTTTGTTGCAACGGTGAGAGAACGCTTGTCCAGACTGACGCCCTTTGGCGCCGCGGTCATCAATCGACACGCACCGATCCCGAGATCCAGTCGTTCATAAAAACCGCTGGCTGAGCCGTACTCAAGCAGCGTGTCTTTGCCCACAATGCCGAGGTCCGCTGCACCATATTCCACGTAGGTCGGCACATCAGAACCACGCATGATCACCAGTCTGTGGTTGCCCTTAGTGCTCTGAAAAACGAGCTTGCGGCTCGAATCAATATCTTCGGCTGGTTCAATACCGGCCTTTTTCAGCAACGGCAGGCATTCTTTTAAAATACGCCCTCGGTTCAGCGCAATGGTCAGACCCATGGAGTGTTCCCGCTATCTATGATACCCGCTGCACACTGGCACCGAGTTGTTGCAGCTTTTCTTCAATGGTTTCGTAGCCCCGGTCGATATGATAAATGCGATCGATCAATGTCCGACCTTCGGCGACCAGGGCAGCAACCACCAGCGAAAATGAGGCGCGCAGATCCGTCGCCATCACCGGTGCTGCGTGCAGTTTTGCCACGCCGTGAACAATCGCAACCGACGAGCCATGCAATTCAATCCGCGCACCCAGACGCATGATTTCCTGCACGTGCATGAATCGATTCTCAAATATCGTCTCCGAAATTGTACTGGTGCCGTCAGCAATGGCGTTCATCGCCAGAAACTGCGCCTGCATGTCGGTGGGGAAACCGGGGTAGACGGCAGTTTCGATATCTACGGCTTTTGGCCGGCGCCCGTGCATCGACAGTTCAATCCAGTCGGGTCCGGTTTCAAGTTCACAGCCGGCAAGCGTCAGTTTGGCAAGCACTGCACCCAGGGTTTCTGGCGCCGTTCTTTCCAGTCGGACGTGGCCACCAGTTGCCGCCACGGCAATCAGGTAAGTGCCTGTTTCGACCCGGTCAGGCATCACTTTGTATTCGCAACCGTGCAGCGCTTCCACACCCTGGATGGTCACCACACTGGTGCCATGCCCGCTGACCTGCGCACCCATGCTGTTTAACATGTGCCCCAGATCAACGATTTCCGGTTCTTTTGCGGCGTTGATGATCCGTGTTGTGCCTTGTGCAAGAACAGCAGCCATCATCAGGTTCTCGGTCCCGCCCACGGTGACCAGATCCATCACGATGTCTGCACCCTTGAGCTGGCCATCGACATTGGCCGTGACGTAGCCATCGAGCACTTCGATCCGGGCACCCAGTGCCTCAAACCCCTTGAGGTGCTGATCAACCGGACGTGAACCGATGGCGCAGCCGCCCGGCAACGAAACTTCCGCACGACCAAACCTGGCCAGCAACGGCCCCATCACCAGAAACGAAGCGCGCATGGTTTTGACCAGGTCGTAGGGTGCGCGCAGCGATTTGAGTTGCCGTGCACTGACCTCAACACGCATCTTTTCATCGATGACCACTTCAGCACCCAGGCAACCGAGCAATTCGATCATGGTGGTGACATCGTGCAGATGCGGCGCATTGGCGATGGTGACGGGCTGGTCAGTCAGAAGCGTGGCGCACAGAATTGGCAACGCTGAATTTTTGGCCCCCGATATCCGCAGAACACCATCGAGACGATGACCGCCTTCTATCAGCAGTTTGTCCATTTATTCAGACCTCGTCCGGAGTCTGGGCCTTGATCGTAACGGCATGCAGACTGCCGTCGCTTATGAAGGTTTGAATGCAACCGTAGATAGCCTGCTGCTTCTGAACTCTGCTCATTGTGCGGAATACTTCACTGATCACCGTGATGAGCGCACGGTTACCATCCAGAAGAACGTCTATTTCGGCACCCGGCAGCCCATCACTGATCGCTTGTTTTATGGCGTCATGCATTATCGATGGGCAACACTGTGGTTAAACCGGAAAACTCTATGATGTCACGTAACTCCTGCGGAACATTGATGTAAACAATGGAGATACCCTGATTGTTGGCACAACGCATCCAGGCGATGAGCAGGGCAACCGTCACGCTGTTCGACTCTTCCAGACCTTTCAGATTCACGCTGATTAAAGCATCGCGTGCAGCGATATGTGTTTCGCCCTGCGCTCGAATCGCAACCATGTTGGAGAAGTCGATCACTCCTTTGAGATCGAACTGATCGGTAAGGACCGCAGATGTCATGGAGTTTTGCCGGACATGTTGTTCGCCCAGGCGTCGATCACCTTGTCGAGGTCGCCACCGTGGCGGTTGTCGGCAACAGCACTGGCAAACTGACTGCGGAATGCCAGGCCGATGTTCACACCCTGAATAATCAGGTTGCGCACGCGCCACTGGCCATCTTTACCGAGCCCCATGGAATAGATCACGGTGTACAGATCACCGGCTGATGTGCGGATTTCCTGCTTTACACTTTCGCGGGTTTCACTGGTAGCGGACCCGTCCGGATCGAGCACTACGACTTCACCGTCGCTGAAGCCGGTCAGAGCCAGCGCGTAGGTACGCACCAGACTCCACTTGAAACTTTCGGCAAAACGCTGACGCTGCTCGTCGGTTGCTTTTTTGTAGTTCGCCGCCATGACGCTGCGGGCAAAACCGTCAAAGTCGATGGCCGGGGAAAGGATCTGTTCCACCTCAACAAAAAAACGCTCAGGATCTTCCTTGGCCCAGGCTTGCGAAGAGTCGATCAACGCCAGAACCTGTGCTGTCGCATGGCGAACCACATCCTGAGGTAATGTCGCCGTGGTTGAAGTTGCGGCTGCTGATGTTGCGGTTGTTGTTGTCGATTCATCCGCGGCCACGACCGGGAGTGCAACCGGCAGCGCGACCAACCCCATTACCAACGCTATGCAGAACCTGCCAAGTTTCATCACGAACCTCCTAGGTTGGTGACCAGTTCACCGATGAGATTTTCGAGCACTAAAGCGCCTTGTGTGTTGGTGATTACGTCACCGTTCATCAGTCGTTCCTCGTCGGCACCGGGTAACAGATTAACGTACCGTGCGCCGAGAATACCTTCAGTCAGTATCTGCGCACCGGCATCCACGCTCAGTGCACCTTCCTGCCCCATCATCTCGAGAACGACGATGGCTTCGCCAAACTCAAGGTCCACCCGAATGTCCACCACCCGACCAATAGTAACACCCGCCATGCTGACTTTGGCGCGACGCCGCAAACCAGCAACACCATCGAAACGGGCCTGCAACGTGTAGGCTTTCTGCTCCGCCGCGAAATTTATGCCGCTCACCCTGATTGCCAGGAACACCAGCGCCAGAATTCCGGCAAGAACAAACGTACCAACACTGATCTCTATGGTTCGCATACGCATTATCTAAAATCCCCATACATCATCAGGGTCAACACAAAGTCCAACGCAAGGATTGCCACAGAAGAAACCACCACCGTCCGCGTTGTGGCAAGCCCTATTCCTTCTGCGGTCGGAATCGTGTCATAACCCTGGAACACCGCAATCCAGGTCACCACCACGGCGAATACAACGCTCTTAATCATACCTTTTCCGATATCGTCCCAGATGTCGACCACCTCGGTCATACCCGACCAGAATCCACCTGGATCCACACCCAGCCAGTCGATTGCGACCACGACCCCGCCGTAGATGGCGACCGA
>JAQBYL010000314.1 GCA_027622495.1 Pseudomonadota bacterium | reverse complement strand
ACATCTATTGCTCGGCTCAATCTGGCAAAAAATGGAACGTTGTGGCAGGTTCACGAATAAAGCGGGCTAGAATCCATGGTCAGTTCGATAAAACAGTTTCTGAGCGATCGCATGCAACGCAATGCGCTGTTGATCGTGTTGTGTTTTGCCTCGGTTCTGCTCTTGAGTTCACAAAGCGGCGCAAGCTACTCCACGTATTTTCTGGCGCTGGCCATGCTGGTCACGTTCACCCAGTGGAACGACGTGTTCAGGGTCCGCCTGTTTGTGTTTGTTTGCAGCCTGATCGTGTATCTGATCCTGACCAGTTTCTGGTCTACACCATTCGACGGCAGGGAACTCCTCTCGGTGGTGATTCGCGGTCTGCTGGTGACAATGTTCATCATTGCCTTTGCCGAGTGTCAGCTGCGTGGTCAGGTTCAGCGCTGGCTCGCAAGGACGATGGCGGTAATAGGCAGTCTGGCAACGCTCGTTGCTCTGGTGATGTTTTATCAGGAAGATCCGGCCGATGGCCGCCTGTTGGGGCTCGGTCAACTAGACAACCACGTGATCGTTGCTCTGGTCTACGGTGTAGTGCTGATTTTTGTGCTGGAGGTGCTGCTCACCGATCGATCAACCCCCTGGCGTGTGTTTTCGCTCAGCAGTGTGGTGCTGATCGTTGCAGCCGTTTATCTGTCGGACTCGCGAAATGCCTGGGTCAGTGTCATTCTCGGGACGGGGACCTTTGTTCTGGCGCACAAGATAGCCGATCGGCAACGATTTCTTGCGAGCATGGTGACGCTTGGTTTTTTACTGGCAGTCGTCATTGCCGCCCTGCTTATGAACGATGCAACCCGTGATCTTTTCCTGCCGAGGGGTGACAGCCACCGTCTGGCAATATGGGCCGACATAATCTCCCGCATCGGTGATGTTGGATGGCTCGCGGGTGCCGGCATCCTCACGCCCGATCGGGTTGCGATTGGTGATCTTGTTTTTCAGCATCCACACAACATGTATCTGGCGCTGACGTTTCAAGGTGGGCTTATAGCGCTGGTTGCATTCGTTGTATTGATCGGCTGGATGATCGGCGTCCTGATGGCCAACTACACCATGAACGATGCTAAACTTGCGTTAGGGGTGCTGGCAGTGGCATTACCCGCCTACGTGCTGGATGGGCACGAGTTGCTCGATAAAATCGGCGAGACCTGGTTTTTGTTCTGGTTGCCGGTTGCGATCAGTGTGGGGATTGCGTGGTCGAAGCTGACCGTTTCGGAGTAAGTGCCGCTCCTTCTAAAGCAGACAGGGTCGATCGAGCCGTTGATCTCCAACTGTAAGCCTGAACTTCGAGCACAGCGTTCGCACGAAGGCGCTCATAAGTAGACGGGTCTTCAATGAGCGTCCTGATTGCATCGGCAATCTGCGGGACAGACCTTGGGTCGACCAGCAAACCAGCCTTACCGGCGACTTCGGGTAACGACGAAATATTCGATGTGATCACCGGTTTGCCAAAGGCAAGGGCGTCCAGTATCTGCAGACCGCAACCTTCATAAAGCGATGGTGCGACCAGAAAGTCTGCCTCGGCATACAGGCGTTGCAACTGATCATCTGTTACCGCACCCATGAACTGCACTCGACCTTTAAGGGCGGGATCGTTCAGGCGTTTGAGTTCAGCCGTGTTTTTCCACCCCTGGTGACCTGCGACCTTGAGCGTGTAAAGCTTTGCGGCACCAGAAAGGGACATGAATGCATCAATGACTCTGAGCAGGTTCTTGCGTGGCTCAATGGTCCCGACAAAAAGCAGACTGCGTTGCGACGGCGGTCCGGGGTGCTCTGAAGGTTCAAGCGTTGGCGCCAGAGGGGTCACAACGATCTTGTCTGAACAGTCTGGCCGGTAGTCGCGGATGTCTTCTGCCGTAGAAATCGAAGGTGTGAGGATTGTGGTTGCACGGGTAAGTGCGCCTGGCATCAGAAGCGACTCAATGATGCGTCCTAACCGGATCATGGTTTCGGGTTGTTTGCGCCACACAAGGTCGTGGATGGTAACTACCGATGGTATGTCGAGGACCGGGAGGTGGTGGCGCGGCGACCAGAACAGATCCAGTTGATCCTCTTTGGCCCAGCGCGGGAAAGTACGCTGACAGAACAGGCTTGATGCCGCTTTTATAGCAATATGACCGGCTCTAACCTGTACCTGTGTCTGTTCGAAGTCGGTGTTTAAAGGCCGATCGGTGTAAAGATACCAGCGATGCGGGCTCTGTTGCAGGAATTCCGCTAGCAGTTTGCCTAAGTAGCGGCCGATGCCGCTGGTGGGGTGATGTAGTGGTCGGGCGTCGACGCCGATCCGGAGCGGTTCAGACACCTCGTGCCAGGCTTGGCTCGTTCGAAACCGATGCGCTGCCTGCCGCTTCTTGCAACTTGCCGTAAACGTCGAAATATCGTTTGCCCATCAGCTCGCCGGTGAAATGTTCTTCGTAACGTGCTCGCGCACACTGGCCCATACGCCGCGCCTGGCTACTGTGGAAGTGGAGCTGATCCATCGCCTCACGAAGGGCTTTGGATGATCCGGGTGGAACGACCAGACCGGTTTCACCATTCACATTGACGTGGCTGGTTCCCGAGCCGATCTCTGTGGAGATGAGTGGTTTACCATACATCGCGCCTTCAAGCAGGGTTACACCAAATGCTTCGGAGCGCATGTAAGAGGGAAAGACGATCCCTCGACTGCCTTTGATGAGAGAGACCTTTTTTCTGTTCGAAATCTGGCCGGTGAAGATGACGTTGTCGAGCTTGAGCTGCCGGGCCTGCAGTTTGAGTTCCTGCTCGGTTGGGCCTGAGCCGGCAATCACGGCTTTGTAAGGTGCATCTTTCAATGCGTCCAGCAGAATGTGCAGACCTTTGTAATAGCGCAGAACACCGATGAAGAAAAAATAGTTTTCGCCGAATTCCTGTGTGCTCTCATCCGCCTGATCATCGTTTGCAGGGTAGCTCGTCTCGTTCAGACCGATGGGGATGATCTCAACCTTTTTGGTGTAATCGGGCAATACTTCCGACGTAGCAAAGTAGTTGGGTGAGGTGCACACGATTCTGTCTACCGAATTCAGAAACCGGTTCATCAGCGGCCGGTAGACTCTACCCAGCATGCGTTGTCTGACGATATCTGAGTGGTATGTCAGAATGCTCGGGTGTCGTTTTTTTGTGGAAAAGTGCAGCAGATCGGCAAACGGCCAGGGATAGTGATAGTGAACGATGTCATGTTCTTTGATCAGTTTCCGGTACAGCGCAAACGCGTCGAGCGACATGCCGCAGGAGGCGACTTCTGCCACTTTGCGGGCGCGATAAACGGTCGCTTCCTCGCGTTCGATGACGCTCAGATCAGAGGCGCTGCTGAGCGAAAGCACACTGCTTTTCACCCCGTGGGGGGCAGTGTTGACGCAGATCTGCCTGATGGTCTCTTCGAGGCCGCCTTGAGAGTCTGGAAAGTAAGTTCTGTAAACGTGAAGTGCGCGCATCACCAGCTAACATACATGCAGTTTGCAGGGCGGACCGGACAGAGTTCACGTTTGAATACGAAGCTCAATTCCTGCTGATGCAAAGCATGAACTGAACGTCGTTTTGACAGTCTGTACAACTCTGACTCGAAATCCCTGTCGGTTTGAGTTTTTGAAAACCGCATGCGAGAACAGGTTCAACGCGTACGACAATCTAAGATGGGCGGGTAGCATACCCGATCGTGCCGTAGAATGCGCGAACGGCAAATGCGCAATCGTTCGTTTTTTGTAAGCGATGTTTCGTATAGCCTAGCCTTTTAGGATCGGCGCAGTTTCTGCCGCAGAGGTCAACTTTTGAAGGTACTTGTTACTGGTGGCGCCGGCTTTATCGGTTCAGCTCTGGTTCGACATCTGGTGCTCGCGCGAGGTGACCAGGTCTGCACCCTGGACAAACTCACCTACTCAGGCAGTCTGACCAATCTCAAAGCGGTGGAGCATCATCCTGCGCATCAGTTTGCACAGGTGGATATCTGTGATGGTCAAGCGGTTCGTAGCTGCATCAACGATTTTGCGCCTGATGTGGTGATGCATCTTGCTGCTGAATCCCATGTTGACCGATCAATTGACGGACCGGGGGAGTTCATTGCGACCAATGTTGTGGGCACCTACACCATGCTTGAGGCAGCGCGCGAATATTCGCAGCAGCATTCGGGCTTTCGATTTCTGCATGTCTCCACAGACGAGGTGTATGGATCGCTCGGTCGAACGGGTACGTTCACCGAGACCACACCCTACGCACCCAACTCACCTTACTCGGCATCCAAGGCAGGGTCTGATCATCTGGCCCGTGCCTGGCACGAAACCTACGGTCTGGATGTGGTGATTACCAACTGTTCCAACAACTACGGTCCTTATCAGTTCCCGGAAAAACTGATCCCACTGGTTACGCTGAATGCAATCAACCGGCGCGATATCCCCGTGTATGGCGATGGCATGCAGGTTCGCGACTGGCTGTATGTTGAAGACCATGTGCTTGGTCTGTGCCAGGTTGTTGAAAAGGGTCGACCTGGCAGGACTTACAATCTGGGCGGTGAGAACGAAAGAGCCAACATCGATATCGTTCAGACGATCATCGACGCGGTTGCGCTTCACACCGGCCAGGATGTTCAACAGATGCAGAGTCTCATCAAACACGTTGACGATCGGCCGGGGCATGATCGTCGTTATGCCATCGATATTTCGCGTGTACGGCAGGAATTGAACTGGCAACCGACAACAGACTTTGAGCAGGGAATCCGTCAGACCGTGCGCTGGTATATTGACAATCAGCCCTGGTGTGAAGGGCTGTCGGAAGTTTATGCCGGTCAGCGACTGGGTCAGTTGAAGCAGCTTCAAAAGGGACGTTGAGGGCGGATGAGCATTAAAGGAATCATTCTTGCGGGAGGCTCGGGTACCCGTTTGCATCCGGTCACCCGCGCGGTATGCAAGCAACTCCTGCCCGTCTACGACAAACCGATGATCTATTACCCGCTGACTACGCTGATGCTGGCCGGCGTACGTGACATTCTGGTCATCTCAACGCCGGCAGATACCCCGCGTTTTGTGGATCTCTTAGGTGATGGAGCGCAATGGGGTTTGAATCTGACCTATGCAGTTCAGCACACCCCGCGTGGTCTGGCTGATGCATTTATTGTGGGTGAGCCGCATATCGGGCGCGACTCGACCATGATGGTGCTGGGAGACAACATTTTCTTCGGTGCGGATCTGTCGCTGCTCACACGCCATGCCATATCAAGCAATCCTGGTGCCACGGTGTTTGCCTACCAGGTCAAGGACCCTGAGCGTTTTGGCGTGATCGAATACAACTCAGAGGGCAAACCGGTTGCGATCGTGGAAAAGCCGGAAAAACCGAAATCCCGT
>JAQBYL010000313.1 GCA_027622495.1 Pseudomonadota bacterium | reverse complement strand
TATCTTTCCAGTGAACGGCCGGCACTGTTGGCAGGCTGAAAGAGCGGACCGGCCGCAGGCCGGTCCGCAAGCCGCTTAAGCGTTGGCTTCTTTAGTAGTTTTGACGATTGCAGCTGCGACCTTGTACGGATCGGCATTGGATGCCGGTCGACGATCTTCCAGACGCCCTTTCCATCCATCTTCAACCGTTCCTATCGGTATGCGAATGGATGCGCCACGGTCAGATACACCATAGCTGAACTGGCTGATCGACTGAGTCTCATGCGCACCGGTTAGACGCTGATCGTTGTGTGCCCCGTACACGTCGATGTGGCGACCGATGTTCTTGCCGAACTGTTCACAGATCTTGATGAACACGTTTTCTTCGCCAGACTCGCGCATGCGCCCGTTGGAGAAGTTGGCGTGCATACCAGAGCCATTCCAGTCGGTTGCGCCCAGAGGCTTCGGATGCCACTCGATAGCGTAGCCGTATTTTTCAGCAGTGCGTTCGAGCAGGTAGCGAGCTACCCACAGTTCGTCACCCGAGCGCTTGGCGCCCTTGGCGAACACCTGAAACTCCCACTGACCTGCAGCCACTTCAGCGTTGATGCCTTCGACATTGATGCCCGCTTCCAGACACAGGTCCAGATGCTCTTCTATGCACTCGCGACCATAGGCGTTGTTGATGCCCACGGAGCAGTAGTAGGGACCCTGCGGTCGAGGATAGCCCGAGCGCGGAAAGCCAGGGGGCAAATCGGTAGACGGATCCCACAGGAAGTATTCCTGTTCGAAGCCGAACCAGAAATCTTCGTCGTTGTCTTCTTCGGGGATCGTTGCACGACCATTGGATTCGTGAGCCGTGCCATCTGCGTTCATTACTTCGCACATGACCAGATACGAATTGTTGCGATCGGGATCGGGAAAAATTGCGACGGGTTTGAGGAGGCAGTCGGATTTGCTGCCATCTGCCTGCTGGGTCGAACTGCCGTCGAACGCCCACATGGGGCAGGCCTCGAGGGAGCCGTCGAAATCTGACGCAACGCGGGTTTTGCTTCTTAAGCTCTGCGTTGGTTTGTAGCCATCAAGCCAGATGTATTCCAACTTAGTTTTCATGGTTTGTTATTACTCCTCCATAGGACGGAAAGGTGATTGAAAGTGACCCACGCACTAAGTCTATGCAATTAGTGTTCCCATTTCGATGCATATTGCCTGCAGGTGCCTGAAATCACGGGCTCGCAGTGGAAACTTGTTGAATGCTCACTCGTCCCCGGCGCGCATTATGCACTATAAAGATGCGCTGGCGAGACTGCTGCGCCGTTCTGGTGCACGCTCTTGCTTGCATCTGATCTCGAGCCTACCAGTCTTCGTGCAGCAGTCGGACCACCTCAGTGCAGCTCTGGATTCGATCCTCGGGTTTCTTGGCGATGCACTTCATGGTCAACTGCTCGAGCAGTGAAGGGATCGCATAACGCGTGATGCTCGATGGTCGCGGTGGTACAACGGTCTGAATCTGTTCGATCATTTCTCTGACTGTTTCAGCCTGATGAGGGGTCTGGCCAGCGAGTATCTCGTACATGATGACGCCGAGGCTGTAGACGTCGGACCGGTAGTCAATCTGCGGATCGCGACGGATCTGTTCTGGTGACATGTAGGCGGCGGTACCTTGCAGTTCCGCCTGGCCGGTTATCGTTTCAACAGGCTCATCCAAGGACGCATCGGCCTGATCGACTGGTGTCAGGTCGTCGTCTGCCCCGACGGGAGAGCCGTCCGCATGCCACACTTTAGCGAGCCCCCAGTCGAGCAACTGGATTTCGCCATACCTGCCCACCAGGATGTTTTCAGGTTTGATGTCGCGGTGCATGACCCGGTGCGCGTGGGCATATTCCAGTGCATGGACCACCTGTATGAGAACGTCCATCAGCTGTTTCAGATCATATCTTTCACGGTAGTCCAGCAGTTCACGCAACGTGTAACCGTGAACGAGCTTCATGGTGAAAAAGTAGTGGCCGGTGGAATTTCGCCCGACCTCGTAGATGGGCACGATGTTGGGATGCTGCAGCCTGGCGCTGACTCTGGCTTCGCGCAGAAAACGGGTCTGTTCCACCCGGTCATCAGCGAATTCGGGTCGAAGTGATTTGTAACAGATCACTCGTCCAAGATGGTTGTCTTTGCAGGACTGGATGATCGACTTGCCACCCCGCGCAATGGTTTTGAAGTACAGGTAACGGGTGCTCTGAGTAATGATCTCGGGCAGGGCTTTGTCGGTGTCTTCAAGGGTGACGAAGTCGTCTTCGTCATCTGATGGTTGTGCAAAGGTGGTCATAAAGCAGATACTCCCGCCGATTTCCTGTGATGTCCATACCGGTTTTATGAAGCGAATCTTTTCCCTCACTAATATTGCACTGTTTGCATTGGCCACACTTTTTGCGGGTAGCGTAAGAGCGACCGAAGTCATTGTTTTATCGGGCGTTGACGCGACTGTTGCGTGGCTTAAAGCAGAAGACTGGTGGGGTGAAGCGAAACGTGATGAACAAAGGAGCGTGCCAAACGTTCTGATTACCGGCGTCGGTACCAACTGGAAGAACAACTCACAGCACACGCCAGTCGCAACTAAAAAAGAGTTGTTCTATCGGCTCATGCTGCCTCTGGTGACGCACGCCAATTCCATGGTTCGCACCCGCCGCGAAAGGCTCAGGGAGATGAAGGCGGTCATTGCCGATGGGGGCGTGCTGGATGCGGATGCAACCCTTCAGTTGGTCAATTTGAGCAGCTTTCTTCAGGTCCCTTTGGGCGGCGACGAAAGTGAAAGCCAGATTCTTGCCGCAATTGATCAACTGCTCTACCGACTCGACGAACTTCCGGCGGCTCTGGTGCTCGGTCAGGCCGCATACGAAAGTGGTTATGGAACATCGCGGTTCGCAGCACTTGGCAATGCGTTCTTTGGTCAGTGGACGTATGGCGGTGAGGGGATCCGACCTGAACAGCAGCGAACTGAACTCGGCGACCATCGCATTGCTTCGTTTGAGTGGCCGTTTGACAGTGTGCGGGGGTATTACATCAATCTGAGCACGCATCGGGCGTATGAACCGTTGCGCAAACTGCGCGCAGAAATGCGTGAGGCGGGTAAACCGCTGGACTCCATGGTTCTGGCAGATGGCCTGATAAGCTATTCCGAGAGAGGGCAGGAATACATCGATACGCTGAAGAGCATGATCACGGTCAACCGTTTAGCAGCAGCAGATCAGGCTGTTTTTCGCGATGAGCCCCTGCGGTTTATTGTTGGTGCCCAGGATGAGGAGGATGCGACCCGTCTGCGTGCAGAGATCGAGGTATTGCGTGGCAATGGTGGCCTCGATCAGATCCTTAAGCGCATGCAACTCGAATAAACTAAGATCGGCTCACACGATACGCAACTCCCTGAACTGATCGATCTGCTCGGCCGTGTAGCCGAGCTCAGTCAGGATCTGATTGGTGTGTTCGCCGAGCAGCGGGGGTCGCACCGGTGACCGACTCAGATCTGAAGAAAACTCGATGGGCGTGCGTGGTAGAGGATAATCAGCCGGCAATCCCGGATAACTCATCTGCACCAGATAACGCATGGCCTGAACCTGTTCGTTGAGTAATGTCTGCGCCGGTGCCAGAACCTCGCCGCACGGTATGCGTGCGTCGTCGAGCGCCTGCAACACTTGTGCGCTGGATCGCTCGCGGGTCCAGGCCTGCATGGTTTCACTGATGAGCTCAGCGTGCTCACCGCGCGTTGCATCTGTGGCAAACCGCGGATCAGTCAGCCACTCCGGTTTGTCTACCAGTTTTACCCAGCGCGCAAACAAGGGATCACCCACAACGCTCACAAGCACCCAGCCATCGCTGGTCGCAAAGGTATCTGACGGTGCTGCGGTCTGGCCGCGGTTACCGGTTGCCTGACGGTTAACGCCAGTGAGGGCCTGTTCAATCAAGGTCGCTCCGGCGATGGTCAGAGCGGAGGCGAGCAGGGCACCCTGCACATGCTGACCTTCGCCAGTCTGATCCCGATTCATCAGGGCCGCCATGGCACCGATGGTGTTGAGTGCACCGGTCATGAAATCCACATAGGGGAAGTAGTTCTTGGTGGGTGCGTCGGGTTGGCCGGTCAGGTGCAGGTTGCCAGACATCGCCTGTGCAACACCGTCAAAACCCACGCGATTTCCATAGGGCCCCTGCGCACCAAAAGCCGTACTGGTCACCAGGATGATGTCGGGCTTGATGGCTTTCAACGAAGCGTAGTCGAGCCCGATATCAGCGACGCCCGATGGCGACATGTTGGCGATCACCACATCTGAACTCTTGACCAGGCGGGCAAGAATTTCGGATGCACCCGGCTTTTTCGGATTGAAGGTAAAACCGCGTTTATTACGGTTGAGATGCAGAAACAGCGCGCCAACAGGCTGACCTTCATATTCCGCGACTGGAGTTGTGTAGCGGTCTTCGCTGCCGGTAACCCGTTCAACCCGGATCACATCCGCTCCCAGGTCACCCAGCATGGTGCCGCAGAATGGCCCCGCTATGTATCGGCCGAAGTCCAGAACCCGCTTTCCTTCCAGCACAGCCATGGCTTTCTCCTGTTGAGGTCTCGAGGTTTACAAAAAATTTGTTGTCAGCCAGCCTAACCGAGCTTTGCGCCTGCGGAAAGACTGTTCAGGGTTGATGAGGTCGCACGCGGTGACTCATGCGCAGCATGAAAACAAACAGAACAACATACACAATCGCGGCAAAGGCATAGGGCAGTACCGGGTAGACCTGATACAGCGCGCCCCCGACGAGTGGGCCGATCGTAAAACCGAGCGGCCCACAGGATCCAGCCACACCAGCGACTGCACCCTGTTCTTCTGCAGACACGGCCAGAGACGCACCAGCCATGAAGCCTGGTCCCGCAAGCCCCATCCCAAGACCGAGGATCATCATCGCCAACAGCAGCATCGTGCGGGTTTCAACCAGGGCCATGAGCGTGAAGGCAACGATCAGCAGCGGCATCGCCAGTTGCAGCAATTTGAATGGCGCGATATCCAGACGTTGCACAACCACCGCCTGGGCAAACAAAGACGCGCCTGCAGACAGCATCATTGCCAGCCCGAATGTCTGCGCTGTTTCGACAGAAGTCAGACCCAGGGCATCCTGAAAGCGATAGGCCATGGTCTGCTGAACCAGCGCAAACCCCATGAACATCAGAACGCCGACGATGACGAACGGCAGGATTCGCCGATCCGTATAAGCGAGACGCTTTGATCGCCTGGTGGTGGTCTGCCGCGGTGGTTCCGGCAGCAGGCGCCACACAAATATCCCGTTGAGAAGAGCCAGACCCGCAACGAACCACAACGGTGTCATCAGGCTGATCGATGCGAGTAAGCCGCCCAGAGCAGGACCGAGGATGGCACCGG
>JAQBYL010000312.1 GCA_027622495.1 Pseudomonadota bacterium | reverse complement strand
CAGCAGGGTCTGCCTGAAGTAATGCGCCGGGCGAAAAAGAAGGACATCGGCATTATCGCCATGAAAACCCTGATGGGCGCACGACTCAATGACATGCGTGAATATGAAAAAGACGGTGCAACGTTTTCGCAGGCCGCATTCCGCTGGACACTGTCTAACGACTGGGTTGATGCGCTGGTCATCTCCATGACATCGGCTGAAAACATCGATGAGTTTCTGGGCGCATCCGGCGCCACCAGCGTGGCCAGAGCAGACCTTGATCTGCTGGAGCGTTATGCCGGGTTGAACGGCCAGACCTACTGTCGGCATGCGTGCAACGATTGCCAGGGGGCCTGTCCATTTGGCGTGCAGATATCCGATGTTCTGCGAACTCGCATGTACGCAACCGACTATCAGGATGTTGCGTTCGCACGGGACGAATACGCAGCAATTGCAGTGAACGCCAGCGCCTGCCTGTCCTGCTCCGGCGCGCCCTGTCAGAACGCCTGTACCCACGGGATCGACATCGCCGCGTTCTGCGCACCTACCCACAGCATGCTCGCGTAACCATAAGCACCCCATGAATGATCTCGAGAGGATCCTCGCCGCCTTCAAGGCTGGCGATGTGGATACCGACACAGTTATTGGCCAGCTTCGCAACGCCTATTTCGCCGATCTGGAACACAGCACCCTGGATCTGGACCGGGCCCGTAGAACGGGCTCGTCAGAAGTCGTCTATGGCCTGCACAAAACGGCGCAGCAGATCGCTGATGTGGTCGCGGCGTTAGCGCAACACGAACAGAACGTGCTGGTTACCCGCGCAAGCCGCGATGCGTTTGATCTGGTGGTGAAGCTGTTGCCGCATGCTACGTACCACGCCACTTCACGCATCATCATGCACCGCAGCAAGCCTGCGCCTGCCGTGGCAACCAGCGTCGCGGTTGTCTCTGCCGGGACCAGTGATGCACCCGTCGCTGAGGAAGCCGCGATTACTGCCGAGTTTTACGGTAATCCGGTGGTGCGAATCAACGATGTTGGTGTGGCGGGCCTGCACCGGTTGTTGTCGCGCCTTGCTGAAATTCGCACAGCCAAGGTCATCATCGTAGTGGCAGGTATGGAAGGTGCTCTGCCCAGTGTGATTGGCGGTCTGGTCGACAAACCGGTGATTGCGGTGCCCACCAGCGTCGGCTATGGCGCCGCATTACAAGGCGTCACCGCCCTGCTCGGCATGCTGACAAGCTGCGCATCCGGTGTAAGTGTGGTAAACATCGACAATGGTTTTGGCGCAGGCTACCTGGCAAACATGCTGAATCGCCTGTAGCGTTCCGCCCCAACACGTTGCAACAAACAGAGAACTGACATGACCCCGGCGTTACAGGAAAAATATCAACGGCTGGTCGATCAGATTCAATCTTTCGACAGCGCCATTGTTGCGTTTTCCGGTGGAATTGATTCGAGTCTGGTGGCCTACGTGACGGCGAGTCTGCTCGGTGAACGCTCTCTTGCTGTCACCTCAGGCTCACCCAGCCTGAAGCGCAGTGATCTGAATCTGTCGCAACGTCTTGCCGACGAATGGGGTATGCAGCATGAGGTCATCGTCACCGATGAACTGAGCAAAGCTGAGTATCGTGCCAACCCGGTGAACCGCTGCTTTCACTGCAAAACCTCCCTCTACCAGGCGTTGAACGACATGGCCCGGGCACGCGGGTTCCAGCACATTCTCAACGGCACCAACATCGATGATCTGGGTGATCATCGGCCAGGGTTGATCGCGGCTGATGACTTCAAAGTTGTTTCGCCACTGGTGGACGCCGGTTTCTGCAAGCAGGACATCCGTGATCTTGCCGCCCATCTGAAACTCGAAAACGCCAACAAACCCCAGGCGGCCTGCCTGTCGAGCCGTTTTCCTTATGGTTCCAGCATCGACGAAAAGCTGCTGGCCCAGGTGGAGAGTGCTGAAAGTGTTCTCGATAAAGCCGGTTTTACTCAGTTTCGGGTCAGGCACCACGGCGATGTTGCGCGCCTGGAGATTGGTCCAGATGAATTTCCGCGCGTTCTCGAGATGGCAGGCGATCTGCAGCGCGATATCAAAGCCTGTGGTTATCGTTTTGTTTCGCTGGACCTGGGCGGCTTCCGCTCCGGCTCCCTGAATGAAGGTATTCAAATCATCGAGGTCACCTGATGTCTATTCCCCGCCTGCCTTTCGGCAACACCGGCCATTTAAGTTCACGCACGCTATTCGGTGCGGCAGCGCTCGGCGGGATGAAGCAGGACCGAGCCGACCAGACTCTGGAAATGCTCGACCGTTTCGGCCTCAATCACATCGACACCGCCGCAAGTTATGGCGATTCGGAATTGCGCCTCGCGCCGTTCCTGAAGCATCGCCGAAAAGATTTTTTTGTCGCAAGCAAAACCGGCGAGCGAAGCGGAAGCAAAGCCCGCGCCCAGCTTGAAGCATCACTCACCCGCCTTGGGATTGATCAGCTTGATCTCATTCAGCTGCACAATCTGGTTGCCGATCAGGACTGGCAGACGGCCTTCGCAGACGATGGCGCCGTTGCAGCACTCGCGCGCGCTCAGGAAGAAGGGCTGGTGCGCTACCTAGGCGTAACCGGTCACGGCACCACGGTTGCGGCCGCCCACCAGCGCAGCCTGCAGGCTTTCCCTTTCGACTCGGTTCTGTTGCCCTACAGCTTTGCCATGAACCGGCAGGCCGATTACCACGCGGATTTTGAAGAGTTGTACAAAACCTGTGTAGACCGCCAGGTTGCCATCCAGACCATCAAGTCGGTTGCCCTGCGCCGTTGGAACGAAGGCGACCCGGACAAGCGCTACTCCTGGTACAAACCCCTTCGTGACCAAGCGGCAATCAAACGCGCCGTGGATTTCACCCTGTCGCGCGATCATCTGTTTCTGAACACATCGAGTGACGCGACGATCCTGCCGCTGATCCTTAAGGCCGCCGATGCGCCCATCGACCAACCCGATGACCAGGCAATGAAGGACGATGTTGAGACCTATGGCATCGAGCCGTTGTTCGTTCGCGGCGTCAGCGATCAGATCTGATCCATGACATTTTCGCCGTTCCAATCGGATCTGCCGTTAATCTGTTACATCGACTACAAAAGCCCCTACGCCTTTGTGGCCAAAGACCCCACCTATGCCCTGGCAGATTCGCTGGGTATACAGGTCGACTGGCGGCCGATCACGCTGGACATTCCAAGCTATCTGGGTTCGGCAAAACTCGACAAGCAGGATCGTGTGGTCGAAAACAACCGCACGCCCCAACAGTGGACGGGCGTGAAGTACGCATACCGGGACGCCCGCCGCTACGCTGCGCTGAACGGTTATACCTTGCGTGGCACGGTGAAAATCTGGGATACGAGCCTGATTCACATCGCCATGCTGTGGGTAAAACAGCAGGACTATTCCACCCTCAAACGCTTCACCGACCAGGTCTATGAGCGTTTCTGGCGGCGGGAGTTGGATGTGGAAGACCTGCCCACAGTGGTCGAGTGTTTACGCAATGCAAACGCTGAAACCACAGGGTTTGAGCAGTTCGCCGGGCATGAAGGACGCACGCTGCACGACAGCATGCAGGCCGCCATATTCGCTGCGGGCATCTATGGCGTGCCTACCTACATCGTCGATGAGGAGATGTTTTTCGGGCGTGAACATCTGCCGATGATCGCCTGGATACTTAAAGGTCGCCACGGGGTTGCCCCCGACATCGCCTATGGGCCGGTTATATGATCGATCCGCCCTGGGCCGAGACACCAGATCTGACAATCGTCATCGATTTCGCAAGTCCGCATTCTTACCTCGCGCTCGAGCCTACTTTAAAACTGTGTGAAGAAAACGCATTCTCCGCGCGCTGGTGTCAGTTCACCGGCCCGGTGGTCGCTGATCCGGCGGCTTATCCCCGTGAGACCCGCTCCGATCGCCACCGTTACTTTCGCGCCCGCTACCAGCGCCAGGAGCTTGCCCGCTATGCGGCTGTGCAGGATCTCGACCTGAGCGCACTCGATGATCACCGACCGACGCTGGACCTGGCCTGGGGACTCATTCGCGTGAGCGACCTGGGCCGGGACCTGGTGCCAGACTATCTGCGCACCGCTTTTCGCTGTTACTGGCAGCGCGAGCCTGTTGATGGCGCCGCGGTTCGTGGGTTGCTTGACGACATGGGTCTTGAATCAGACGACCGCGGTGAAGCGCATGACACCGATCTTGAAGATCGCATGCAAGCGATCGACACCTACCTGAAGAACCTCGGAATCTTCAACACCCCGACCTACCTGATTGGCGAAGAACTGTTCATCGGTCGTGCCCATCTGCCGATGATCCGCTGGATTCTTCAAGGACGCACCGGCCAGCCACCGATCTGAGGCTCACGAGCCAGAAGACTGAAAATGAGCGTCCAATTCCCGGTCAATAATCTGTTTGGCGCGCAGATAGTCCATCTGGTTGGCTTCGGCCAGACGCCGCACATCATCAAACTCTGATTTCCAGCGGCGATGCCCGTCGGGCTGGCTGACAATCTTGATCTGCACTTCACCCAGACTGGTCTGCACACGGGTTAGTTCGCGCGGCAGGGTTCGCTTTTCGAAAGGCAGGATCCGCAAACCGATTGTGGTGGAATGATTGAGCACTGCATCCGCAACAACATCGAGCGCATTGACCGGAACCAGAACCGACAGGCAGGTTGCAGGGCGCGACTTTTTCATCACGATTGAGGTGAAGTACACGTCACTTGCCCCGAGCCGCATCAGGGTCGCCTGCAGCGGTTCATATGCTTCGGGACTCATATCGTCGATATTTGCTTCAATCTTGTAGTGCCCGGCGCTCCGCTCCGGGGTGGTGCTTTCTTCATCCGGGACTTCACACAGCACCACCCGCAGAACGTTCGGCACTGAAAAATCCTTAAACCCTACACCGTAGCCAATCTTCTGCGGTATGAAGACGGCTGGTTCAACAAACTGGTCAACACAGGCTTTGAGAATAGCGGCCCCGGTTGGTGTGGTGCTCTCGCCTTTCACACCTGCAAGCCGACACGGGACCCCTTTCATGATTTCCTGGGTGGCCGGTGCCGGAACCGGGTAGCGACCGTGCGCACAATTGACGAAACCACTCCCCAACTCCACCGGCCCGCAGTAGATCTGATCGACATTGAGAAAATCCAGAGCAATAGCCGCGGCGATGATGTCCACAATGGAGTCAATTGCGCCGACTTCGTGAAACTCGACCAGATCGACTTCGATGCCGTGGATCTTTGCCTCGGCGACGGCGATCTCGTGAAAGATGGCCAGTGCACGCCGTTCGATACCAGCGGCAAAACCCGCCGCCAGGATCAGGCTGCGGATATCCCGATAGGAACGGTGCGGGTGGGGGTGATGGTGCTCATGCGGGTGCTCATGCGGG
>JAQBYL010000311.1 GCA_027622495.1 Pseudomonadota bacterium | reverse complement strand
AGTCCGCTCCGCGAGTGGGTGGTGTGGCTCCTGACCAATGTGCCTGGCCTTCCGCCCATTGCACAGGGAATCCACATTCTGGCGGTTGCCACAATCTTGGCCTCGGCGATCATGGTCTGCCTGCGCGTCATCGGCATCGCGGTACCCACGCAGCAGCCTGCCGAGATGGTCGCTCGACTCAAACCATGGTGGTACAGCGCGCTGGCAGTCCTCACGCTGACCGGCGGATTGTTCGTGATTGCCCGACCTGCCCGATACCTGTCGAATCCAGTTGCCGGAATCAAATTCGCCGCGCTCCTGATCGCCCTGGTATTGACTGCCTGGGTGTTCGGCTCGGTTCGAAGATCAGGCGCTGAATCTGCACCCCTGATGCTGCGCGCGGTTGCCTGCGCCGGTGTCGGCGCCTGGCTGATGGTGATGCTCGCCGGTCGCTGGATCGCTTACGCCGACTATTTGTTCTACTGACCTCAGCTCCTGGCATGCTCAACGAATTTTTTGAATGGCTGCAGAACACCGACCTCGCCTTTGAGATTGGCGCCACCTGGTGGTTTCCGTTTCTGGAATCGATTCACGTGGTGGGGGTTGTGTGCCTGGTCGGGTCCATTCTCATGGTGGACCTGCGGGTTCTGAAGCTGGCCGCGCTGCGCTACCCCTTAACGCCGTTCATGCGGGAACTGACCCCCTGGTCGTGGCTTGGTTTCGGGCTTGCAGTCGTAACCGGTGCTGGCATGTTTATCACCAGACCAACCCACTATGCGCAGAATCCGGCGTTTCTCACCAAGCTGGTCTTGCTGCTGCTGGCAGGTGTGAATCTGCTGTGGTTTCACAAAAGCAGCCGGGCAGCACAGGAAAACAAACTGGCTGCAGCCTGCTCACTGCTTTTGTGGGCGGCGGCTGTGATAGCCGGCCGCTGGACCGGTCATCTGAATTAACAGAAATGTTTGTCAGACCTCGCGCGGATTTGTTCCAATGAAACACCCCTGACATAAGGAACCCCGCATGGCGCAGTTCCGTTATCTGGTCGATGGTTACTCATGAGCGGTGACAGAACTATACAGTATCTCGTTTCAGCAGTTGTTCTGCTGCATCTGCTCGGCAACCTGTGGCACGGTGATGCGCACACAACACTCGAGATCAATCTGCCCGGTTTCAAAATGGTGTTCGTCATTGTGGTAATCCTGGTCGCCCCCGTGCTGGGCGCAATCGCCACCTGGACGCGTTTCGCAACCACGGGTTATTGGGCTGTGGGCCTGTCCCTGGCCGGATCGGTCCTGTTCAGCGTCTATCACCACTATGTGATGATCTCGATCGATAACGTCGATCATCTGCCACCGGGCACAGCGGAAGCGCATGCACATTTCGCCAACAGTGCCGAGTTCATTGCCCTGATTGCACTGGCCGGCGGGCTGCTGGCGTTTTACGGTGCAGGCAGACAAGATGTTTCAGAAAGAAAATCAAGGAACTGATCATGGCTGAAAGTGAAACTGCATTAATTGTCGGCGGTGGCCCCGGCATCAGTGCCAGCTGCGCGCGGTTATTTGCTGCGAACGGAATGAGCGTCGCAGTCGCCGCCCGGAACCCGGACAAGACCGTTCTCAAGCAACTCGCCGACGACCACGGGGTGCATCTGTATAAGTGTGATGCGAGCAGCCCGGACGATGTGGTTGCCCTATTCGCAAGTGTTACAGCAGACCTCGGCAGTCCCAGACTGGTGGTTCATAACATCGACGGTCGAAGTGCCGGGATCTTCCGCAAGACCATCGATGAAGTGGACCCGAACCTGGTTCTGAGCCTGCTGCACAATTCCGGCTTCAGCGCCTTTCTGGTGGGTCAGCAGGCTGCAAAAACAATGCTCGCACAGGATCTGGATCAAACCGGTATGCGCGGCACTATCCTTTTTACTAATGCCAGTGCGGCGTTCAAGGGTTATCCGAAGAGTGGTGGTTTTGCCATGGCTTCCCACGGCAAAGCGGGCCTGGCCCAAAGCATGGCGCGCGAACTAATGCCTCAGGGTATCCACGTCGCCCATGTGCCGATCGATGCTGCGATCGGCTGGACCCAGGCGGATGGCAGTCGTGCGCATCGTCTGGCCGGGACCACGGTGGATGACAACATGGCGGACCCGGATCAGATCGCCGCGACCTATCTGCATCTACACCGTCAGCACCGATCCACCTGGGCGTTTGAGGTGGTGCTGCGGCCGTGGGTGGAGAACTGGTAACAGCGGATCCCGACCCAGTAAGTTACCTGACCTCCCTCAATCTTCGCCGATGCGCTTGAACTCAGGCAGCCGCTTGTCCAGAAATGAGCGCACCCCTTCCTTGAAATCATCGCGCACCAGCGATTCGGCCATCCATTCGTTGGACTCCTGCATGGATTCACCCAGGGGCATATTCAGATGCCGGTAAACCTGTGCCTTGATGACTTTCAACGATGTGGGCGACACCACACTGGCCAGCTCTTTGATGTAGCTGGTGGCAGCCGCAACCGATTCACCCTGTTCCACCAGGCGCTGTGACCAGCCGAGTTCTTTGGCTTCTTCGCCTAAGAATTTGCGCGCACTCCACAACAGATCCAGCGCATTGGCTGGCCCGATCATGCGCGGCAGTATCCAGCTCGAGCCATGCTCGGCGATCAGACCGCGCTGCGAGAATGCAGTGGTCATCTTTGCCTGGCGCTCAACAAAGCGCATATCGGCAAGCGACGCGAACACAAAGCCAAGACCAGCGCAGGGGCCGTTTACCGCGGCGATCAGGGGTTTTGACACGGACAGAAGGTACGAGAACGTGACCTGAAAGTTCTCCCCCATGACCGGATTGCCCACCTCGGTCTTGAACTGCGACAGATCCTCGCGGCCGCCGCCAGCGGCTCCTGACGCAGTCGCTTCCAGACCGGCCATATCGGCCCCAGCACAGAAACCACGGCCCTCGCCGGTGAGGATGATGCCTACCACCGCTGGATCTTTTTCCGCCGCTGCCAGCGCGTGTTTCAGTTCGACCTGCATGCGTCCAGAGATGGCATTCAACTGATTCGGCCGATTCAACTTGATGATGGCGACCGGATCTTCCACCTGGTAAATGATGTCCTGATACATATCCTTCTTTCTCCCTGACTGTAGAATTGGCCCTAATAAGACCGCAAACGGGCGGTGCTTTCCATACTCAGATGCAGACTCAGCTCAGCGCCCCGCCGATCCGACGCGACGTAAAATGTGCTCTGCCACCTCCACACCGTGACTGTTCTGCAGGAAGTGCCCTGCATCGATCACCCCATCAAAAGTTGCGTTCATCTGCGCGGCCCAGGTGCGACCCCAGGCTTCGGTAAACACGTCATCCTTACAGCCCCAGATAAAGTGACAGGCCTTCTTCCAGCTAAGCAGGGTCCGAAAATGGGCAGTCTGAGCAGCCCCATTGCCGTTGTCGTAACTGTCCACCGGTATCGACAACGGAAAGCGTCGCGCGCCGTTGTAGGCTGCGTCGGGCAGACCCTTGAAGGGCGCGGCAAAACCTTCGTACATATCGCGCACCTGGCCGGTCAGATCCGGCGTTGTGCCGCTGACCATGAAGGGAAACATCTGCTCGCGGCTGATCAACCCGGCACTGAAAGGCAGCAGCAGACCAACGTTGGGTGTCTCGCGACAGAAGATGCCCCCCTCGTGCCAGTTGCGGTTCCAGTTCCGGATCGCTTCCGAATACTCGAACTCCGGATGGTGCAACCAGGTGTTCATGATGATCAGCCGTTCAAACCGCTCGGGCATCAGCGCCGCCTGGGCAAGCCCAGTGGGACCGCCCCAGTCCTGGCACACGAGCGTAATGCGTTTCAGGTCCAGGGCGGTGATCAGAGTGGTCAGGATTTCAGTGTGCCGCGCGATGGTATACCAGTGAATATCGGTGGGCTTGTCTGAGCGGCCAAAGCCCATGTGATCTGGCGCTATACACCTGAAGCCTGCACTAACCAGCAGTGGAATCATGTCCCGATACAGAAACCCCCAGGTTGGCATGCCATGCATCAGAAGCATTACCGGGCCATCGCGCGGTCCCTCATCCACATAGTGCATGCGCAGGTCCTGCCAGGCGTGGTACTGCGGCAGATAGTTGAAGTTCGCGAGAGCTCTAAAGTTTTCGTCAGGCGTTCGTACAAATTCGGTCATTCGGTTTTTCCGCAAATCTGTTGTATGAGTGAGTTTACCCCGGGCATTCTCCGATCCCACGCCTCCAGGTGTACGCCTCTCGCCAAAAAAGATACCCTCGAGGGCATGTGAAACAAGATAAATGTGGAAGCAACATGTACGACCTGATCATCCGCGGCGGCACCATCATCGATGGATCTGGTGACCCCCGCTTTCTTGGCGACATCGCAATCACCGGAGAGAACATTCTTGCCGTAGGGACCGTCGACGGCCCGGCGGTCACAGAAATCGATGCCACCGGCCTGCTGGTCACCCCCGGCTGGGTCGACGTTCACACGCATTACGACGGTCAGGCAACCTGGGACCCGATCCTCGCGCCATCCAGCTGGCACGGCGTGACCACCGTCGTCATGGGCAACTGCGGGGTCGGTTTTGCCCCGGTTCGGCCTGGTGATCAACAGTACCTGATCGAGTTGATGGAAGGGGTGGAAGACATCCCCGGTGCAGCGCTGGCCGAAGGTATCGACTGGCAATGGGAGTCCTTCCCGGAATATCTGGACGCGCTGGAGAAGACCAGAAGAACCATCGACGTCGCCACCCAGGTCCCGCATGGCGCAGTGCGGGCTTACGTGATGGGCGAACGCTGCAACACACCCGACGATCTGCCTACCGAGGCGGAGCTCGCCGAAATGCAGCAACTGGTGCGCGAAGGTATCGAAGCCGGTGCACTGGGCTTTTCCAGTTCGCGAACCTGGCTGCACAAAGACAAACATGGCATCCATGTGCCGGGCACCTTTGCCGGCAGCGATGAGATGCTGGCCCTGGGTCTTTCCATGAAAGGTCTCAAGCACGGCATCTTCGAGATGGTTTCTGATCATCTGGGTGATGATGACGAGTGGGCGTGGATCCAGCAGTTTGCGGCCGAAACCAACCGGCCGATCACGCTGGTCGCCACCTCTGCTGCAGCGTTCGAAGGCAACAAGATGTACAACATCGCCGAAGCTGCGCGTCAGAAGGGTGTCGACATTCGCCCGCAGATTGCCGGTCGACCCACCGGCGTGCTGCACGGGTTGCAGTCCAACTTCCACGTCTTTGCCATGACACCCAGCTTCGCCAATCTGGCCGGTAAGCCGCTTGCAGACCTGGTGAGCGCCATGAAAGCCCCTGATCTCAAAGCAAAGATCATCGGCGAGATCGACCGCACCCGCGTGATGCCGTTGACCGGACCGCTCGAGAACCTGTTGTGGCAGATCTTCCCGCTCGGTGACAAACCCAACTATGAACCCGACCGCGAACAGAGTGTGGCGG
>JAQBYL010000310.1 GCA_027622495.1 Pseudomonadota bacterium | reverse complement strand
ATACCCGAAGCAAAACGAGCGATCTGACCACCCCACCTTAAATAACCTTTCGACATCCTTAAAAGAACGAAAATCAGACTTCCCGCGGAAAGTGCATCAACCGAAAGCCAGACAGACCGCTAACCCCGGCCCACCGAAAAAACCGGCTTGAAATATCTACCGGCCCAGCGCAAAAACCATCTCAAGGCTCACTACCCTCAACCAACGGCAACGATTCGTTCTTCACCCACTCACTCATCGACCCATCGTAAACAGCCACGTTTTCCTTACCGACCAACAAACAAGCAAACGCATCAATGGTCGCCGAGATTCCCCCGCCGCAATACGCAATAACAGGTCGATCATCCAGCATTCCAGCCTGAGTAAGCGTTTGTCGCACCACCTCTTCAGACCGGAATCTGCCTTCTTCTAACAAGCTGTCGTAAAAAACATTAATACTGTTCGGTATGTGACCGCGCCGCCCGTAGTGGTGATCACCCCTGCCTGCATACACATCAGGCGACAACGCATTCACTGTGCAGATGCCCGAGTTATTCATAGCCGAAACCACAGCCTCCTGATCAACAAAGTGCTGCGCCAGCGCCTTGGAAGACCAGCTTGCGGAAGGGTAGCTGGCCGGTTCGCTGGAACACTCCAGACCCGCACTCCGCCATGCCTTCAAACCCCCATCGAGGATGGCAACCTGCTTGTGGCCACAATAATGCAAAAGCCACCAGGCGCGCGTGGTCCACATGGTCATACCACTGGAGTAAAAAACCACATCACTGTCCGCGTCGATCCCCGCATCAGCGAACGCCTGAATCAACTGATCATCGGCCAACCGGGTAAAACCAAACGGGCTGTTTGTATCCGACAGTTGCTCAATCTGATTCAGAAACGCAGCCCCAGGTAAGTGCGCCTCATCGTAGATTTTCTGACCAGACTCCGCCTTGTAACCACCTTTCGGATTCGGAGCAAGTTGAATGGAGACATCAAAAACCCTGAGGTTGGGATTCTTCAATTTTGAAGAAAGTGCCGGTGCAGAGATGAGGTATTCAGGATGTGTGTATGGCATGTGCTTCGCTCTTTGAATATGGAATGAATCTAACTTAGTCCTTCTATGCCTGGGGTCAAGAATCTACTTAAGTCTCGGTAGTCACTTTCGCGCCCGTGCACGCTGAACTGGATTTTCAGGCTGAGAAGAGATCAGTACCAGCTGCTCAATAAACCGGATGATCCGAGGGTCGTCGATGTCGTTGTGACCGCGGATAAGCTCACCATCCACGTAGATCGAAAGATACGGATTACGCCCTGCAGTGTTTGCGGTTCGCTCCAGGGTTAAGCCGTCAAAATCGATTTTGCTGCCTGGTGCGTCCGATTCCCATGCGATGCTTGTTCGATAAAATGTCTGCGCGGCACTCTCAGCGGTGTAGTACGAAAGCGCCTGAAGTGACCCATTCTCCTCAAGATAAAGACAGTGTGTCCGATACGGGGAGAAGTGGCCGATGGCCGTACGATTCGCCGACTCCGCGTCAATCACTTCGAACTGTTTTGTTGTTGCGTTGTAGCGACGTGGATCACGCTCGGCTTCAAGAAATGTCGAGAACCATCGCCCTGCCGGAAACGCAAGCCGGGTGGCCTGATCAGCTTCAGAGGTCAGAATCGCAAGGACCGGTAATTGTGACGCAAAGTAGGTCCCACGCGCGGCTGAGAGATCACTAAGCAGTGCAAACAAGGTGGCTTCGAACGCCGGGTTGATCAGAACGACCAGATCGCCGAAACCTCTGACATCGGAAGCCACTGTCGGCCCACACGCGGTCTGCACGAATCGTTCAGCCAGCGATTGTGCCAACGCGGTAAACACCACCGCGCCAGGCGATAAAGACGGCGACGACTTTGCGTTTCGCAAGATTCGATTCTGCTGCGAGGTGCGCTTCTGCGGCGGCTAACCGCAGGGCGAGGTTTTTAACCTTCTCGATGTCGGTGTCTTGTGGCGCGGCGCTATGCTTCCAATCCATGCACGAACGTCAGTATGAGCAGGTCGTCCTGCTGGGCCATCTCCCAGATCGCCTGGTCGATCCTGTCTGAATTCCCGCGGTCCCATAACTGCCCCTGATCGTCGAACTCAACAAAAGCAAGGCGTGCCGTGATGCCGTTATCGTCCGTGTATTCGTGAAGTGCGCTGTTATCGCAGGTGTTAACAGGCGAAACGACACATAGCGGTAAAGCGTTGGGTAGTCGGGATTCTGTGCGATCACGATTATTCTCCTTCTGGTAGCGCATAGGCGATCACACGGCCGCCGGTTGGTGGCGCAGGCTCTCCCTCACCGGAGGTGTCATGGTCAGGGGTACCTTGCGGAGGCGCCTGACCGGGCACCGTGACGATCACATACTGGCGTTGAGTTTTTGGACTTACGTAGGTCATCGGCGTGGCATCGGATGCGCCGCGCAATGGATCCTGCCAGATCACCTCACCGGTTAGTGAATCGATGGCGCGCAGTTGCCCGTCCATAACCCCTGCATTAAATATCAGACCACCGGCGGTGATAATGGAACCCGCAGAGTAAGGCAGACCCAGGCTGAGTGGACCCATGCCGCGACGCCAGACGATCTTCTGGGTGGTGAGGTCGACGACCGCTATTTCCCCATAGGGCGGCTTAAGACAAGGCAGAAAAAACGGTGATGCAAACATCTGAACACGTGCCGCAAAGGGTGTACCCCGCTGCGGCCCGCCGATACCATAACCTCTCGATAGACCTTCATTGGAGGCCAGAAGATCTTCCTCGCGCGGGATCATGTGGATGATCCACGGCAGATGCATGTTGTTCACCACCATGAGCGCGCGTTCTTCATCTACAGCCACACTTCCCCAGTTCATGCCACCGGCCGGTCCCGGGTAGAGCATGGTTCCTTTCACCGAAGGGGGCGTCATCGGACCTTCGTAACGCAGGCTGTGAAAGGTTTTACGACAGGCCATCTGATCAAATGGGGTGATGCCAAACAGATCCCGTTCGCGGATGTGCGGATGCGCAAAAGAAGGCATGCCGGTAGAAAAAGGCTGGGTGGCGCTGGTGCGTTCGTCTGGCAGATCGGTCTGCGGTACGGGTCGCTCAGTCACTTCAGTGAGCAGTTCTCCGGTTTCCCGATCCAGCATGAAGAGCTCACCGCGTTTTGTCGGCACGATCACCGCTTTGCGTTTTACCCCCTCCAAAGTCAGGTCGACCAGGGTTGGTTGTGACGGAACATCGTAGTCCCATATGTCGTGATGGGTGGTCTGAAAGTGCCATCGGGTCAGCCCGGTCTTTGCATCGATGGCAACGATAGAACTGGAGAACTTGTCCATGACTTCGGTGCGCTGACCGCCGAAGTAATCGGGTGTCGCGTTGCCGGTCGGTACGTAAACCAGACCCAGTTCGTCATCCGCCGAAGTCAGGCTCCAGACGTTGGGCGTTCCGCGAGTGTAAAAACCGCCATCCGGTGGTAACACCGTCATGCCTTCGCGGCCGATATCCCAGGCCCATAATAGAGCACCAGTGCGCGGGTCATAGCCACGGACAACGCCGGAAGGTTCCTGTGTTTCCTGATTGTCTGCCACCCAGCCGCCGACCACGAGGGTACGGCTCGCGACCGTGGGCGGTGAGGTAACAAAATAGAAGTAAGGTTTAACTTCGCCCATGCCGGCAAGCAGAGAGATCTGGCCTGCGTCACCAAATTCTTCGCAGGGGTGACCGCTCGCCTTATCTACAGCGATCATGCGGGCGTCGGTTGTGGCAGTGTAAATGCGCTCCGCACAATGCTCGCCCTTGGGGAGGTCAGGAATGTGGTAGTAGGTCACGCCCCGGCAGTTGCCGAGAATCCCGAATGCGGGTGTTTCATTTTTCGGGTCAAAGCGCCAGCGTTCAACGCCGCTGTCCACGTCCAGCGCGATCATGACGTTCTGCGATGTACACAGATACAACCCATCATCGATCTGAATAGGAGTAGCGCTGAATCGCCCGACCCTGCCGGTATCTGCCTGCCAGACCGGCTTGAGTTTGCTGACATTGGTTTTGTTGATCTGCTCATGGGGCGCATAACGCGTGCCAGCTGAATTGCCACCATAGGCTTGCCAGTCAGACGGATTCTGCGGCGGACTTGAAATTTCGTAGGTGCCCGGCAGAGCCGAACTGCTGAGCAGGTTGTAGGTCATGGCGCCCAGTACCGCAACGCTGGCAAGCGCGCAAACCCGAACGGTGCGCAGGGTGAGCAACCGGGACATATCTTCGCCCCATAGAGGTCGGCGGATGAACGGCGTGCAAAGCCACAGCGAAATCAGCCCAATCAGCCAGATGCGCGATCCCACCAGCCAGAACTCGATGCCAGCTTCGTAAACGGCCCAGGCGAGCGTCAGCAGCAGCGCGGCTGCAAACAGGTAGAAACCGCGGCGTTGCGCCCGGAAGAGTTCGACCCCACTGATCGCCAGGAGAATACCCGTACACAGGTAGTAGGGTGTCCCACCCACAAACGCAAGATCTGCGCCGAACCAGATCATTGGGAGACCCAGAACGACGATCAGAACACCCGTGGTTCTTGTTACCCATGTGCCCTTTACCTGCATGCTTCGCTCCCTGTGCGCTCCGGTCTGCGCTATTGAATATTCGCTAACAAGCGGAAAGACGATCAGGGATTATACATACGGTGCCCTCAAGAGCCCGATCGGGGTAGTTAAAACAGAGCCTGCGCCAACTTTGCGCGATAGGTCCTGACCAGCGGATCCTGATTACCCAGCACATTGAAGACGTCAAGCATGGCCTGTTTGGCATCGGCGTTGGTGGGTTTGGTTTTGACGAGCGCTATAAGCACGTCCAGTGCGGCGACGGTTTCACCTGCCGCAATCAGCGCTTTGCCAAGAGCCAGTGCTGCACTCGCGTCACCGGCAGCAGCCTTGTTGCGCAGATCCTCCACATCCACATCATCTGACCCTTTGAGTCGAAGTGTTGCGCGCAGCTGATCGACTTCCGGGGAAGGGGTAGCTTTAGCGAGTACCTCGAGTGCTTCATCCACGCGACCCGCATCATTGTACAACCCGGCGAGGGTGAGCCGGGCTTTTGCATGCTGAACATCGTTGTCCAGCGCTGCCTTGAGGATGGTCTCGGCATCGCCATCACGACCCCGTGCACGGGCCTTAAGCGCATCCTCCACCATGAGGTCGGTTTCGGATGGAACGAACTGATCAACAAAACGTCGCACCGCCCCTTCAGGTTGAGCCCCGACGAAACTTGCAACCTGCTCGCCATCTTTGAATGCAATGACAAGCGGAATGCTGCGTGCACCGAGTTTCTGCGCCGTGGCCGGATTCTCATCGATGTTGATCTTGACCAGATCGAAGGCGCCATTGGCACTTTCTGCTACCCGCTCCAGAATCGGCGTAAGCGCACGGCACGGACCGCACCAGGGCGCCCACAGATCCACCACCACCG
>JAQBYL010000309.1 GCA_027622495.1 Pseudomonadota bacterium | reverse complement strand
CAGAAGAGGAATGCTATAACTTCTTCAGAGCAGCAGGCTATGAGGCCAATTAACTGCAACGTGCTCTAGCGGCTATCTGATGATCAACGACATCACCGATCAGGATGCCGCCCATGCCTGGGCCGAGGCGCATGTGGACGGGCTGGGCTGGGTCGGTTTCGATATCTCCAACGGTGTCGCACCTGATGAAAAATATGTCCGTGTCGCCATTGGCCCCGATGCCAGCTGTGCTGCCCCCGTCAAGGGGATGCGCAAAGGCCCCTCTAGCGAGACGCTGATTGTATCTTTACAAGTTCAACAATAGTGCTGCGATCATACCCCGCTAAGGATGCCCCCAGATGACCTATTGCATCGGAATGCAGCTCGACCATGGGCTTGTGTTCATGTCTGACACCCGCACCAACGCAGGCGTCGATAATTTCTCGACCAGCAAGAAAATGTTCCACTGGCATGTGCCGGGCGAACGGATGATCACCATCATGACCGCAGGCAATCTGGCCACGACACAGGCCATGGTCAGCCTGCTGCGTGAACGGTCGATCACCACCCAGGACCGCGACCCCAGCATCCTGCGCGAAGCCACGATGTTCCAGATCGCCCGTCTGGTCGGGGCGACCCTGAAAGAGGTGATCGCCGAAAGCAGCCTCAGCGGGCAATCTGCCGAACAATTCGCCGCCTCCGCCATTGTCGGCGGCCAGATCAAGGGCGGCTTGCCCACGATTTTCCTGATCTATCCGCAAGGCAATTTCATCGAGATCACGCCCGACACCCCGTTTTTCCAGATTGGCGAGACGAAATACGGCAAGCCGATCCTCGTGCGCGCCTATGACCCGGCAATGAGTTTCGAAGATGCGGTCAAATTGCTGTTGGTGTCGTTTGATTCCACGGTCAAATCCAACCTGTCGGTCGGTTTGCCCTTTGATCTGCAAATCTATGAAAAGGACACATTCGCCCAAGGCCGGGTGATCCGTATAGATGAACACGACACGGTTTATCAAGCGATTTCAAGCGGTTGGGGCGATGCTTTGAAAGAGGCGTTCCAGCATCTGCCATCCTACAAGGTGTGAACGTAGGGTGGGCTATAGCCCACCTTACAAATCCTTGACCAAGCGCAGCGCATCATAGATCGCGGCATGGATATTGCGCGCACTGACCGCATCCCCGATCCGGAACAATTGGAACGCCCCGTCAGGATTGGTTGCCACCGCCTGTATGCGCCCCGCGATCAGCGCGTCCTGATCCACCGCGCCAAGATTGCGTGACAGCGGTTTCAGCGCGAAATAGAGATCATCCAAAGGCAAGGTCCCGTAATTCACCACGATCTGGTCATAGGTCTTTTGCTTGGTGAAATCGCTGTAATCGGTGCCGATCACCGCCCGCAGACGGTTGCCGTCGCGCGTGACATCCAGCAGGCGGCGCGTGACGGTAAAGGTTACATCCTTGTCCTGGAGCGCGCGCATATAGGGCACAAGGTTCATCCCCATGATGTCCGGCGCAAAGGTCCGGTCAGGTGTCATCACCTCGACACTTGCCCCGGCATTGGCCGCAACCTCTGCCGCCATCAATCCGGGGTGATCGCCGCTTTCGTCATAGATCAGCACATCCTGCCCCGGTTTCACATCGCCCGAGATGATATCCCAGGCGCTGACCACCAGCGGATTGTCGTGTTTTTGTTCAAATAGCTGCGTATTGGGCAGACCGCCCGTCGCCACGATCACCACATCGGGGGCAAGGGCGGTGACATCCTCTGCCTCGGCCCAGCTGTTGAAATGAAAGGTCACGTCGCGCGCGGCGCATTGCGCCATGCGCCAGTCGATGATCCCGATCATTTCCCGCCTGCGCGGGTTCTGTGCAGTCAGCCTGATCTGGCCGCCGGGGTCTGGCTGCGCCTCGAACACGGTGACGGCATGTCCGCGTGCGGCGGCAACGCGCGCAGCCTCCAGCCCTGCCGGACCCGCGCCGATGATCACGACCTTGCGCGCCACAGGGGCAGGGGTGATGTCATGCGGCATCGTCAGTTCGCGCCCCGTCGCGGCGTTATGGATGCACAGCGCCTCGCCCGCCTGATAGATCCGGTCAAGGCAATAGGTGGCCCCAACGCAGGGGCGGATGTCATCCTCGCGCCCTTCCATGATCTTGCGCAGGATATGCGGGTCGGCCATATGCGCCCGCGTCATGCCCACCATATCCAGCAATCCGGCCTGTATCGCATGGCGTGCGGTGGCCACATCAGGGATGCGCGCGGCATGGAAGGTCGGCAAGCCTGTCGCCTGTTTCACGGCCCCTGCGAAATCCAGATGCGGCGCGCTTTTCATGCCCTGCACAGGGATCACATCGGTCATCGCGGGGTCGGTATGGATGCGGCCTTTGATGACGTTCAGAAAATCGACCATGCCGGTATCGGCAAGGCGTTTGGAAATGGTGATACCTTCCTCGGGGGTGATGCCGCCTGCCGCTGCCTCGTCTGCGGTATAGCGCAGGCCGATGATGAAATCGTCGCCCACCCTTTTGCGACAGGCCGTCAGCACATCGCGCAGCAATTGCATCCGGCTATCGAGGCTTTGCCCCCCGTAAGGCCCGTCCAGATCATTGGTCAGCGGCGACCAGAATTGATCAAGCAGATGGCCGTAGACCTGCAATTCAATCCCGTCCATGCCACCGGCCTGCATCCGTTCGGCCGCATCGGCGAAATCGGTGATAATCCGCGCGATATCCCAATCCTCCGCCAGTTTGGGAAACGCCCGATGCGCCGGTTCGCGGTGCCGCGAAGAAGAAACAGAAGGCAGCCAGTCGCCCTTGGCCCAGCCGGTGCGCCGCCCCAGATGAGTGAGCTGGATCATCACCGCACAACCGTGGTCATGGCAGGCATCGGTCAGGTTCTTGATCCAGGGCACGACCTCGTCCTTATAGGCAAGGATGTTATTGAACACCGGCGGGCTGTCGCGCGACACGGCGGCGGATCCTGCGGTCATGGTCAGCGCCACCCCCGCCTTGGCCCGTTCGGCGTGATAGGCGGCATAGCGCGCCTTGGGCATCCCGTCTTCGGGATAGGCGGGTTCATGGCTGGTGGTCATGATCCGGTTGCGCAAGGTCAGATGCTTGAGCTGGTAGGGCTGCAACAGGGGATCGGTGGACATGAGCTGGCTCCCGGCTGGTTGGTGCCATACTGCCCCATGCCGCGCCGATGTATAGCGGGTTTGCGGCAGCGGAGAGGGTGACACCGACAGCGCGCCTAAAGGTCCCGCCCCGAACCTGCCTGGCTGGTGTGCATGGCCTGCAGCGATCGATCATGTATTCATGGGTATTTGGCGGAAAATCAGTCCGCTATAGTATGCGAACTAAGATACTGAAATATAACGCCTCATACTCACAATATGTTATTAGTAAGCTGTTATGTATCGTTTATTTCGTCCCAATTGTTTCATTCAGACCCAGCACATATTATTGAAGCTCACGATTGATGTGGGTCTAGATGTGGGGTTGATATGCTGACAGAAACAAAAGCCAAACGGATCAAGCCGGCGGATAAGCCCGTAGCAGCTGGAACTGTGACCGGGCTTAGGTTGCTGGCCACCGGCACGGCTGGGCGTGGGAAGTGGCAGCTGCGGTTCGTATCACCTGAGACCGAAAAGCGTCGAGATATGGGGCTAGGCTCCTACCCAGACGTAAGCATCGGACAGGCGCGGGAGGCGGCGAACGACGCAAGGCGTCTGATAGCACAGGGTCTCGACCCACTGGAGGAGCACGAACGCCAGAAGGCCCAGATCGCAGGCTCTTCGGCAGTGCCTACGTTTTCGGAATCCGCCCTGACTGTGCATGAGGCGATGAAGTCAGGCTGGACGAATGGTAAACACGTCGATCAATGGATCAATACGCTCGCGACTTATGCCTTCCCTGTGATCGGCCACAGGACTGTCGATACCTTGAAGGCCAGTGATTTTGCTGACGTTCTGCGTCCAATATGGCTGGCGAAGCCGGAGACGGGTCGGCGCGTGAAACAGCGCTGCCATGCAGTGATGAAGTGGTGTTGGGGTAGAGAACTTGTGCAAGGAAACGTGGTCGATATGGTCGACACACTCCTCGCCAAGCAGGGAGCAAGCGCAAGGCAGAAGAGCCACCACCCTGCCATGCCATGGCGGCAGGTGCCTGAGTTTATCCAGACTAAGGTACACACTGGTGACGATGTCACACGGCACCTGTTGGAATTTACCATCCTCACTGCGGCCCGTTCGGGCGAGACGCGTGGCATGACTTGGGGAGAGGTCAATTTGGACGAAGCAACGTGGGTTGTTCCTGCGCATCGGATGAAGGCCAAGGTCACGCACAGGGTGCCGCTTTCGACTAGGGCTGTCGAGATATTGGAAAGGCGGCGTCAAGTCGCCAAGCATCCTGAGTTGGTGTTCTCCTCACCAAGGGGGAAGGTCCTAACGGATATGGCTATGATGAAGTTCCTGCGGCACCACAAAGCCGCAAGCGACGCAGCTGATAGGGTTGCAACGACCCATGGGTTTAGGTCCTCATTCAGAGACTGGGCGAGTGAGACGGGTGTGGCGCGCGATTTGGCAGAGCGTGCGCTAGCGCATACCATACGCAACGCGGTTGAGGCGGCGTATCACCGGACGGACCTGCTTGACCAACGGCGCGGCGTGATGGAGGCATGGGCGGCGCATGTCACAGGATCTGCGGCGGGCGGGAATGTCATGGCGCTGGTTGGACGGGGGTGAATGTATGCTTTGTTAAGTATGTAACTTATTGCTAATATTCACGTTTTTTATTGACACTGTATGGTGCTGCATGATTTTATCATAGCAGGCGTATGACGCGGGAGCTGAAAAGCACACCCGATGTCTACCGACTAGACGGAAGTGACGAAGCACAACATGTGCAGCTTCGTGATGTTGCCAAACCATGGTAATCACGGAGGCAATTTAATGCCCCAAACGAATGCACACGGCGTTAACCCTGCTCGTTTCAACCCTATTTCTGAGTTCAACAGTCTGCCCGAAATCGCACTGGTCGACATAAAGACGGTGGTCGCTCTTATGTCTAGGAGCAAAAGCTCGATCTATCTTGACATTTCCGCGGGTCGGCTACCACGCCCAACAATTGTCGGTAGCTCGTCACGTTGGCGCGTCGAGGATGTGCGCGCCTATCTCGCCGGTAAAAACGAATAGTAGCTGCGCGCCCCAAGGCGCGCGGCAGGACAGTTTTTATGCTGCTCTGTTAGTATGCCTTCGGCGCGCCTCCAGCAAATAGGGGGTAGAGATGCCCTATATGACAGTGATTAAATCGACCAAGCCAGCAACGCTTGGCAAACGCTTCGAGCGTAGCGCCGAAGGCAAAATAACGGCACCGATCTTGATCAGTTTCAGTTGCAGGCTGGTCAGCGACCATTGGGCCATTTCCTCGGGCAACTCGATGCAGCGTAGGAAGGTTGCG
>JAQBYL010000308.1 GCA_027622495.1 Pseudomonadota bacterium | reverse complement strand
AGGTTCGGCGTGACGAGCTGCTCGTTGATATTGAGACCGACAAAGTCGTCATCGAGATCGTTGCGCCCACTAACGGCACACTGCTTGAGATCGTCAAAGGCGAGGGCGAGATCGTGCTCGCCGAAGAAGTGATCGGAATCTTCGAGGAGGGTGCGGTCGATGGGCGCCTTGCCGATGACGATGGAGATGCCGATGCGGACGTAGATGCGAAAACCGAAGCTGAAGTTAGCGATGGCGCAACAAAAAACAGTGGTCCGGCAGCCCGCAAGCTGGCAGCTGAGAAGGGCGTCGATCTGGCCGCGGTTGAAGGATCCGGTCGTGCCGGTCGGATCACCAAGGCAGATGTGGCGCGAGCAAGTACACCGCGATTCGATCCGGCGGCGGTAGATCCAATCACAGAGATCAACACCGGTGAGCGGGTTGAACGCAGGGTGCCAATGACCCGTCTTCGTGCAAGTGTTGCCGAACGTCTGGTCGCAGCTCAGCAGACAGCCGCAATGCTCACAACCTTTAACGAAGTCGACATGTCGCCGGTGATGGCACTGCGCAGCAAGTTCCAAGACGAATTTCAGCAACGGCACAATGGAACCCGCCTCGGTTATATGTCATTTTTTGTGCGAGCGGTGGTTGAAGCACTCAAGCGTTTTCCCGAGGTCAACGCCTCGATCGACGGAACCGACATCATTTACCACGGCTACTACGACATCGGGGTCGCGGTGAATACCGATCGCGGTCTGGTGGTGCCGATTGTGCGGGACGCCGACGCGTTAGGCATGGCGCAGGTCGAAGATCAGATCAACGTCTACGCCGATAAAGCAAGGGCCGGAAAACTGGCCATGGAAGACATAACCGGTGGTACGTTCACCATATCAAATGGTGGAGTGTTCGGATCGCTGATGTCCACCCCGATTCTGAATCCGCCACAGACCGGTATCCTCGGTATGCACACCATCCAGCAGCGACCGGTTGCGGTAGATGGAGAGGTTGTGATTCGACCGATGATGTACCTTGCACTTTCTTACGATCACCGCCTGATCGATGGACGGCAGGCGGTGCAGTTTCTGGTTGCCGTCAAAGGTCTGCTGGAAGATCCCGCCCGTATTCTGTTGGAGCTTTGAATGAGTGAACCCTATGACGTGATCGTGATCGGAGCAGGTCCTGCGGGATATGCAGCCGCGATCCGCGCAGCACAGCTCGGATTGAATGTTGCCTGCATAGACTCCTCGCTCGGCAAGGATGGCGAACCGGTTCTTGGCGGCACCTGTCTCAACTGGGGCTGCATCCCCTCGAAGGCACTGCTCGACGCATCACACAAGTATGCTGACGCACGCGACCATTTTGCTGACGTAGGCATTAAGACCAGCGGTCTTGAGATGGACGTGCCGAAGATGATTGCGCGCAAAGATGAGGTGGTCGCCAAACTGACCTCAGGTATCCAATCTTTGTTCAGCGGCAACGGCGTGACCCCGCTGTCAGGTACAGGGCAGTTGCTTAAGCCCGGGCTCGTCAGTTTTACCGACCACCAGGGTCAGGTCAGTGAGTTGAAAGCAAAACACGTGATCCTCGCGCCTGGTTCAGTGGCTGTGGAAATTCCGCCCACCCCACTCGTTGAGAACGTCGTGGTGGACGCAACGGGGGCACTTAATCTGCAGGCTGCCCCGGAACGCCTTGCCGTAATTGGTGCGGGTGTAATCGGCCTCGAGCTTGGCAGCGTGTGGGCGCGTCTGGGTTCACAGGTTGTGGTTCTGGAAGCGCTGAAAGATTTTCTGCCGATGGTTGATCAGCGCATTGCGCGCGACGCCCAACGCCTGCTCAAAAGTCAGGGTCTTGATATTCGGCTGGGCACACTGGTAACCGGGTCTTCGGTTGGCAATGGCAAAGTCAGTATCGCTTACCAGGATGCTGATGGTGATCAGACGCTTGATGCAGATGTGTTGATTGTCGCGGTTGGTCGTCGACCCAATACTGCTGCGGCACTGGCGGCCGACTGCGGCATCGCTGTTGATGATCGCGGCTTCATCGAGGTCGACGATCACTGCCAGACCGGTAGTGCCGGTGTGTATGCGATTGGTGATGCAGTACGCGGTCCCATGCTCGCACACAAGGGCACAGAAGAAGGGGTCATGGTTGCCGAGCGAATTGCCGGCTTTAAACCCGAAGTGAATTACGCCTGCATCCCGAACGTGATCTACACGCATCCGGAAATTGCCTGGGTGGGCCAGACCGAACAGGAACTCAAGGCGGCTTCAATCGAGTACAAGACCGGTTCATTCCCGTTCGCAGCAAGCGGTCGGGCATTAGCCGCCAACGACAGTGATGGCATGGTCAAAATTCTGGCCGACGCCGAGACCGATCGGATCCTGGGCGTTCATGTTCTGGGTCCTCAGGCTTCCGAGCTGGTGGCACAGGCGGTGATTGCAATGGAGTTCGGTGCGAGCGCAGAAGATCTGGGGCTGACGATGTTTGCTCATCCGACACTCTCAGAAGCGATGCACGAAGCGGCCTTAAGTGTGGCCGGCCATGCCATCCACATGGTGAACAAAAAACAGCGTTAATCGAAAAACAGGAAACCAATGAATTTACATGAGTATCAGGCGAAGGAATTGTTCGCCGCTTACGGTCTGCCGGTGTCGAAGGGCATTGCAGTGGATACAGCTGACGAGGCAGTCGCCGCTGCCAGAAAGATCGGTGGCGAGCGCTGGGTGGTCAAAGTTCAGGTGCATGCCGGAGGGCGTGGCAAAGCAGGTGGGGTCAAGCTTGCCGATAACGAAGATGAGATCCGCGCGTTTGCAGACCAGTGGGTCGGCAAAAAACTGGTGACCATTCAAACCGATGCGGAAGGCCAACCAGTCAGCAAGATCTATGTAGAAAGCTGCACCAACATCGACCGTGAGCTGTATCTGGGTGCCGTGATCGACCGCAGCAGTCGGCGCGTCGTGTTCATGGCGTCCACCGAAGGGGGCGTGGAAATTGAGAAGGTCGCCCACGAAACGCCGGAAATGATCCTCCGTGAGGTCATCGATCCGTTTACCGGTGCGCAACCGTTTCAGGGCAGAAGGCTTGCCTTCAAGCTGGGTCTTGAAGGCTCTCAGGTCAGACAATTTACTTATCTATTCATGGGGTTATCGAAGTTATTTCATGAATTAGATTGCTCGCTGCTCGAGATCAACCCGCTGGTCGTTACCGATACTGGCGATGTGCACTGCCTGGATGCCAAGATCAATATCGACGGCAATGCCTTGTACCGGCAGCAAAAACTGGCGGGCATGGCGGATCCGAGTCAGGAAGATCCCCGCGAAGCCCAGGCGGCGAAGTTCGGTCTCAACTACGTGGCGCTGGACGGCAACATCGGGTGTCTGGTGAACGGTGCCGGGCTCGCCATGGGAACCATGGATCTGGTGAAGCTGAAGGGCGGTTTCCCGGCGAACTTCCTCGACGTGGGTGGCGGGGCCACCAAAGAAGCGGTGGCTGAAGCTTTCAAGATCATTCTGTCGGACGCCAATGTGAAAGCGGTGCTGATCAACATATTCGGCGGCATCGTCAGCTGCGCAATCATTGCACAGGGCATCATCGGTGCGGTAACCGAAGTCGGCGTGAACGTGCCGGTAGTGGTCCGGTTCGAAGGCAACAGTGCAGCCCTTGGGCGCAAGACCCTCGCAGACAGTGGCCTCAATATCATCGCCGCGGAATCGCTGGCAGATGCCGCCGAAAAGGCGGTGGCAGCAGCTGGAGGTCAAGCATGAGCATATTGGTCAACAAGAACACCAAGGTCCTGTGCCAGGGGTTCACTGGTGGGCAGGGAACCCTGCACAGTGAGCAGGCGATTGCTTACGGCACAGATCTGGTAGGTGGAGTTACACCAGGTAAAGGCGGCACTAAACATCTGGGTCGGCCGGTGTTCGATACGGTTGCCGATGCCGTCGCCCAGACCGGTGCAACTGCATCAGTGATATACGTGCCGGCGGCATTCGCTAAAGACTCGATCCTTGAGGCGCTCGATGCGGGGATCGAGTTGATCGTCTGTATCAGCGAAGGCCTGCCGACACTCGACATGCTGATCGTCAAGGCGCGTCTGGATCTGACATCCTCCCGTCTCATTGGCCCGAATTGCCCGGGGGTGATTACCCCCGGCGAATGCAAGATCGGAATCATGCCGGGCGACATTCATCTGCCAGGAAAGGTCGGGATCGTTTCGCGCTCCGGAACCCTCACCTACGAGGCCGTTGAACAAACCACCTCATACGGTTTTGGTCAGAGCTCCTGTGTGGGGATCGGCGGTGATCCGATCCCTGGCAGCCACTTCATCGACATTCTCAAGTTGTTCGAAGCCGATCCTGCCACCGAAGCCATCGTGATGGTTGGCGAAATTGGCGGAACAGCAGAAGAAGAGGCGGCAGCCTACATCAAGAAGAATGTCAGCAAGCCGGTGGTTAGTTACATCGCTGGCGTTACCGCCCCGGCAGGAAAGCGTATGGGTCATGCCGGCGCCATCATCGCCGGTGGAAAGGGCACAGCAGACGAGAAGTTTGCCGCTCTGGAAGACGCAGGTGTCCGCACGGTTAAAAGCCTTGCCGATATCGGCAGCGCGCTGGCCGACCTGACCGGCTGGTCTTGAATTTAAGACCCGTCATCCCCACAACACCGCTACCGGGGTGAAACCCCGATGATTAACCGGACCCGCGCTCAGGTCGGCGGGTCCGCGAAATTTGCATCAGACCGGCACCATCTTGTACCTATGGACAAATCGATGAGCACAGAATCAAGCGTAGAAACCCACGGTTTTCAGACCGAAGCCAGGCAGCTTTTAAAGCTGATGATCCATTCTCTGTATTCGAACCGTGAGATTTTTCTGCGTGAGCTGATCTCGAATGCGTCCGATGCGATCGACAAGCTGCGTTTCAAGGCGATATCGCAGCCAGATCTCGCGGGTTCTGACAACGATTTTGCGATCAAGATTGATTTCGATGCCGACGCCAAAACGCTCACTGTAAGCGACAACGGCATCGGCATGACACGAGCCGAGGTCATCGACAATCTGGGCACCATAGCAAGGTCTGGAACCGCTGAATTTATGAATTCCCTCACCGGGGATCAGAAGCAGGACACTGCCCTGATCGGCCAGTTCGGTGTGGGTTTTTACAGCGTATTCATTGTCGCTGACGAGGTTGAAGTGTTTACACGCGGTGCCGCAACGCAAGCCGGAACCCGCTGGGTCTCAAAGGGTGAGGATCAGTTCACTGTCGAAGATGCCGAGACTGATCGTGGTACCCGCATCGTGCTGCATCTTCGCTCCGATGCGCAGGAATTCGCCGAGGGATATCGCCTGCGGAACATTGTGACCAAATATTCGGATCACATTGGTACGCCGGTGAAGATGCGCAAGCCTGATGATTCATCTGATGAGGATGAGTCGACCGACAAGGGTGTAGTCGAACCGGTGTGGGAAACAG
>JAQBYL010000307.1 GCA_027622495.1 Pseudomonadota bacterium | reverse complement strand
CGGATGCAGCGTTCGACAGTGTCCGTGACGGGTTAGTCACGCAACCCAGAGTTCGTGAGATCTCTGGCGCATCGGTATCCAGCACCTTCAGTGAACCGGTAACCATGCTGGATGGCAGCACACTCCAGCCAAGCCCCGCCTCCACCAGCATACCCAGCGTTTCAAGGTAGTTGGTTGACATGGTGCTGTGCAGGTTCAAGCCTCGATCCCGAAACGTCTGCAGAATGATGCGGCCGGTGTAAGTCTGGGTGCCGGGGATGACCGCCGGGCAGCCAGCCAGATCTTCAAGCAGAACCGTGCCTTTGCTTGCCAGTTGATGGTCGGATGCAACCACGAAGCACAGCGGGTCATGCCACAGGGTCAGGTAGTCGAGACCTGGATGATCACCGGCAGCCGGATCCAGTGTCACCACCGCCAGTTCCGTTTCCGCATGCGCCACCATGTGATGCGCGGCTTCCGAGTCTTCGAAGTTGATGTCCAGTTCTACGTCGGGAAAGGCCCGGGTATAGGCTTTCAGGATCGGCCCCAATCGATGCAGACCGATGTGGTGCGAAGTGGTCATCTGCAGGCGACCATCGACGGATGTGTTCAAGTTGAGCAGCAGTATACGGGTGTCATCCATAGCGCTCAGAAGGGCACGTGCGCGGGGTTCCAGCAGGTTTCCAGCGCCGGTCAGGTAGACCCTTTTGCCCACCCGGTCAAACAGGCGGTTGCCCAGGTCGCGCTCCAGTGCATCGATCCGTTTGCTGATGGCGGGTTGTGTCAGGTGCAGGCGTTCGGCCGCCCGTGAAAAGGAACCGGTTTCGTAGACGGCCAGGAAGGTGGTCAGGTCATTGCTGTTCATGGCTGTTCATTCATAGCTGTTCATTCATTGCTTTCATCGCGCCCCGCGCTTAGTCGAGACGGTTATTCTATGTTGTTATCCATAGCATAAAAATAATGAATTTGTGTTATTCACAACCTGCTTCTAAACTCGCCGGGTTTTTAATCCTGAAAGGTCTCGCTGTGCCGACTCTGTACGACAAAATCTGGGCAGATCACCTGGTGGGGCAACGTTTCGATGGCATGAGTCTGCTGTACATCGATCAGCATCTGTTGCACGAAGTCACTTCTCCGCAGGCCTTCGAAGGCCTGGCGCTGGCGGGCCGCCCCATGTGGCGCGTAGGCGCTAACCTTGCAACACCGGATCACAACGTGCCCACCATCAACCGGGCGGCGGGAATTGCCGGGTTCGATGACCCCATCGCGCGTCAGCAGGTCGTGACGCTGGATGAAAACTGTCGCCGGCATGGCGTTCTGCAGTTCGACATCAAGGATCAGCGCCAGGGGATCGTGCATGTGATCGGACCGGAGCAGGGTGCAACCCTTCCGGGCATGACCATCGTCTGCGGCGACTCGCACACCTCTACCCACGGTGCTTTTGGTGCGCTGGCACAGGGCATCGGCACCTCCGAAGTCGAGCATGTGATGGCAAGCCAGTGTCTGGCTGCGAACAAGACCCTCAATCTGCAGGTCAAGGTTGTGGGAGATCTGCCGGTGGGTTTGTCAGCAAAAGATCTGGTGCTAGCCATCATCGGTCAGCTTGGAACGGCGGGTGCCACCGGTCACACGATTGAATACACCGGTGCCGCGATTGCCGCCCTGTCGATGGAGGGCCGCATGACGCTGTGCAACATGTCTATCGAAGCAGGTGCACGCGCCGGTCTGGTCGCAATCGATGACACGACACTCGAGTATGTGCATGGGCGGCCCTTCGCACCGATCGGTGCACAGTGGGATGCAGCTGAGTCTTACTGGCGTTCCCTGAACAGCGACTCTGATGCGCACTTTGATAAAACTGTCATCGTCAACGTTGATCAGCTTGTTCCGCAGGTAACCTGGGGAACTTCACCTGAAATGGTGACCGGCGTGAACGGCGCGGTACCTGATCCAGCCACGATCAGCGACGAGGTCAAAGCCGAGTCTGCGCGCCTGGCACTCAAATACATGGGTCTCACTGCAGACCAGCCGATCACCGACATCTGGCTGGATCGGGTGTTTATCGGGTCCTGCACCAATTCGCGCATCGAAGACCTGCGCAGTGCAGCCAGCCTGGTAAAAGGCCGCAAAGTTGCTGCCAGCATCAAGCAGGCCATTGTGGTGCCAGGGTCCGGGCTGGTGAAAGCCCAGGCCGAAAAAGAGGGGCTCGCCCAGATCTTTATCGACGCAGGGTTTGAATGGCGGGACCCGGGTTGTTCCCGATAAAATTCTGCCAGGGGAGCATTGTGCGTCCACCTCAAACAGAAATTTTGAGGGGCGGCAGGGCTACGGTGGCAGAACCCACCTGGTCAGTCCCGCCATGGCGGCGGCGGCGGCGGTCACCGGCCACTTCATCGATTCCCGGAGCCTCACATGAAAGCCTTTGAAACCGTTCATGGTCTGGTGGCACCGCTCGATCGCGCCAACATCGACACCGATCAGATCATTCCCAAGCAGTTTCTCAAGTCGATCAAACGAACCGGCTTCGGTGACAATCTGTTCGACGCGTGGCGCTACCTGGATGAAGGTGACATGCAGATGACGCAGAACGAGCGACGCCTGAATCATGAGTTCGTGCTGAACGAACCCCGTTATCAGGGCGCCCGCATTCTGCTCACGCGGGAGAACTTCGGTTGCGGTTCGAGCCGTGAACACGCGGTGTGGTCGCTCATGGAATATGGCTTCGACGTGGTGATAGCACCGAGCTTTGCCGACATCTTTCACAACAACTGTTTAAAGAACGGGCTGTTACCGGTCACGCTTGACCACGCGACGGTGGATCAATTGTTTGACCGCGCCGAAGAACCCGGATTTGAGCTGACTGTGAACCTTGTCGCTCAAGAAGTGCGCCTCAATGACGGCACGGTTTTCAGCTTCGAGATCGATCCGGATTACAAAGCCAAACTGCGCTCGGGTGAAGATGACATTATCGCGACGCTGCGCCACGCCGATCAGATCCGCGCCTTTGAAGGGCAGCACAAAGCCCGCCAGCCGTGGTTATTCAACAGGTAATACAAGCTTTAGGTAAGTTCTCTAAATGTCTGATAATAAACAAATATTGATTCTGCCCGGTGACGGCATAGGGCCGGAAGTGGTGCCTGCGGCGGTGGCCTTAATGCACGCCGCTGCGTTGCTCGAAGACATCCGCATCGACACTGTAGAGGGTCTTGTCGGGGGAATTGCCATCGATCAGACAGGCTCACCATTGCCTGCCGAGACATTGGCTGCAGCGAAAGCCGCAGACGCCGTTCTGCTGGGCGCCGTTGGGGGCACCAAGTGGGAAGACCGACCCATGAACGCGAGGCCCGAAAAAGGTCTGCTGGGTTTGCGTTCGGGGCTTGAGCTCTTTGCCAATCTGCGACCAGCGCTGCTGTTCGGACCGCTGGCGAAGGCATCATCGCTGAAGTCAGAGCTGGTCGCCGATCTCGACATTCTGATCGTGCGGGAACTCACTGGGGGCATCTACTTTGGCGAACCTCGCGGTGTTGAGATTCGCGACAACGAGCGGGTCGGTTTCAATACCTATATATACAGCGAACACGAAATCGAGCGGATTGCGCGGGTCGCCTTTGAGCTGGCACAGAAGCGTTCAGGTCAACTCTGCTCGGTAGACAAGGCCAATGTGCTCGAAGTGACCCAGTTATGGCGCGATGTGGTAAACGAAACTGCGGTTGATTACCCCGATGTGGAACTGCGACATATGTATGTGGACAACGCGGCCATGCAGCTGGTTCGGGCACCCAAGCAGTTTGATGTGGTGGTCACCGGCAACATGTTTGGCGACATTCTGTCTGACGTCGCGGCGATGCTGACCGGCTCGCTCGGCATGCTGCCGTCGGCATCGCTGGCCGCGTCAGGCAAGGGCCTGTATGAACCGGTACATGGATCGGCACCGGATATTGCCGGGCAGGACAAAGCCAACCCGCTGGCCACGATTCTGTCGGTGGCAATGATGTTCCGCTACAGCCTGAACATGCCATTGGCGGCGGACCGGATCGAGGCTGCGGTGAACACTGTGCTCGCCGCCGGTATCAGAACGGCAGACATCATGCCGCAAGACCGAGCGGGGCAAACACTGGTTGGAACCATAGAGATGGGTGAGCGGGTGCTGGCCTGTCTGAAACAAGCAGCTGGAGAAAGCAGATGAGTAGTGGGGAAGGGTTCGATGTCGCGATCGTCGGAGCAACCGGAGCAGTGGGGGAGGCGTTGATCGAAATTCTTGAACAACGCAAGTTCCCGGTCAAAACCCTTTACCTGCTGGCGAGCGAACGATCCGCTGGCAAGCGGATTGCGTTCCACGGCAAATCGGTGATGGTCACCCGGCTTGATGAGTTTGATTTTTCCAAAGCTCAGATTGGTCTTTTTTCTGCGGGTGGACCGCTCTCTGCAGAGTATGCGCCCATCGCGGCGGCGGCTGGCTGCGTGGTTATCGACAATACCTCACACTTTCGCTACGACGATGACATACCGCTGATTGTGCCCGAAGTGAATGCGCATGCGCTGCAGGGTTTTGAGCGGCGCAACATCATTGCCAATCCCAACTGTTCCACCATCCAGATGGTCGTAGCCTTAAAACCAATCTTTGATGCCGTTGGCATACTGCGGATCAACGTGGCGACCTACCAGGCGGTATCGGGTGCAGGGGGCAAAGGGGTGAAGGAGCTGGCAGCACAGACCGCCAGTCTGCTGAACGGCAGCCCCATTGAAGCGAAGGTGATGCCGATTCAGATCGCATTCAACGCCATACCGCAGATCGATGCGTTTCAGCCCAATGGCTATACCAAAGAAGAAATGAAGATGGTGTGGGAGACACGCAAGATACTTGGTGATGAAACCATCCAGGTCAATCCGACTTGTGTGCGTATACCTGTTTTCTTCGGTCATTCCGAAGCTGTGCATATTGAAACGGCCCGACCCATCACAGCTGAAGATGCGCGTGCGCTGCTGTCGAAGGCCCCTGGGATTAAAGTAATCGATGAACACAAGCCCGGTGGTTATCCCACAGCGGCGAAAGAAGCTGCAGGAACCGATGCAGTGTTTGTCGGGCGGATTCGCAACGATATTTCCCACGCGAACGGTCTCAACATGTGGGTAGTATCCGACAACGTGCGCAAGGGTGCTGCGTTAAACAGTATTCAGATTGCAGAGTGCATCAGTGATCAGGTGCGTGCTCGAGCTCACTGATCTCATCCGCGTTTTTTGTGAGCCCGATCACAAACGCACAGTGATTTCGCTCGCGCGTCGATTGCCTGTGTTCGCCGTGCTATTTTTGCTTAATCGAACGCATTGAGGCAAAGTGCCAGCGCTCTTTCGCGTCGCTTGAAGCATGAGGCCAGTGGCAATACCAGTGGTAATACCAGTGGTAATACCAGTGGTAATAAATGGTACTTACCTCAAGCTTTGAAGTTAACTTGTGAGCTATGTTAGCGGCGC
>JAQBYL010000306.1 GCA_027622495.1 Pseudomonadota bacterium | reverse complement strand
TCTCGACTTCGCCTACGGCAACGATGTGCCGGTCCTGCACGATGTGAGCTTCACCATTGTGCCAGGGGAAAAGCTTGCCATCGTCGGCCCGACCGGATCCGGGAAAAGCACCCTGATTCGCCTGTTAGGCAGGTTCTATGATTTTCCTGACGGGCACATCTTTCTGGATGGGGTGGACTTGAACCAAATCCATACCCACGATCTGCGTCATCGCGTGGGGGTGGTGTTACAGGACTTTCACATTTTCTCTGGAACGATATACGACAACATTGCCCTGGGTGATCCACGGATCACCCGGGAGCGCGCCATCGAGGCAGCCAAAACTGTGAACGCCCACAGCTTCATTCAGGCACAGCCAAATGGCTACGACACCGAACTTTCAGAACGCGGTCAGAATCTGTCTCAGGGTCAGCGACAACTGCTGGCGTTCGCGCGGGTGCTGGCTGCAGATCCCGAGATACTGGTGCTGGATGAAGCCACCGCGTCCATCGATACAGAAACGGAACTCCTGATCCAGGATGCGCTGCGCAGTCTCACAAAGGACCGCACGTCAATCCTGATCGCTCATCGGCTGCAGACGATTCAGGAAGCGAATCGCGTTCTGGTTCTGGAAAACGGCCGTGTGGTCGAAATCGGCACCCACGAGGAGTTGCTGGCTCGCGGCGGCCTGTATGCTACTTTGTATAATCTGCAGTTCCAGGAAGTCAGTCCCGGCGGGAAGACCAAGTGAACATCCCGGCAAGCCTTTCCTTAATTCAAAGCGTTGATCAGAGCAATTGAAAACACCCATTGAAAATCCGGCAGCGTTAGTGAAGAGCGGTGAGAAGTTTGTAAACGAACTGGGTGTTCGCGCGATCAAAGACGGGGTCAAACGCCGCGCCCATACCGGGGAGCTGACCACCAACAAAAAGCGGGAACCTAAACCGCCGTGGCTGCGCGTGCGGCTCGGCGGCGGTAAAACATTTGCTGCCGTGCGCGACACGGTCCACCAACATGGTCTTGCCACCGTCTGCGAAGAATCGCACTGCCCCAACATCGGTGAATGCTGGAGCAATGGCACCGCCACCATCATGCTGATGGGCAGCGTCTGTACCCGCGCCTGCGCTTTCTGCGCGGTAGACACCGGCAATCCGCAGGGTCGCCTTAATCCTGCAGAACCTGCACAGGCGGCAGAATCGGTGCGACTGATGAAACTTAAATATGTCGTACTGACATCGGTTGATCGGGATGATCTGCCGGACGGCGGGGCTGCGCACTATGCGGCTTGCGTTGCTTCAATCCGGCGGGAAAATCCGCAGACTGCCGTAGAAGCGCTGACCCCGGACTTTGCCGGTAATCTGGCCGCGGTTCGTGTGGTGGTGAGTTCCGGGCTGCAGGTATTCGCTCAGAACCTCGAGACGGTTGAACGTCTGACCCAGACAGTTCGCGACCGGCGCGCCGGTTACCAGCAGACGCTGGATGTTCTCCGGTTCGCCAAAACCTGCGTGCCGGCGGTCCTCACCAAGTCCAGTCTGATGCTCGGTCTTGGCGAAAATCCAGAAGAAATAATCAACAGTATGAAAGACTTACGAGATAGTCATGTAGACATCCTCACGCTCGGACAGTACCTGCGACCCACGTCAAATCACCTTCCGGTGGCGCGCTGGGTCCCTCCGGAAGAGTTTGATCACTACGCACAAGTCGGTCGTGAGATGGGTTTTGTCGAAGTCGCGTCCGGGCCGCTGGTTCGCTCGAGCTATCGCGCCGATAGAATACTTGACAACAAATCGATTGCCCTTTCCGCCGGCAGAGTGCCACTCAAAGCGCTGTAATTTGCCCTGCCCGGACGCGGGCAGTCATTCGGACGAGGGGATCAATCGCGCCTGCTTACCCTGAGTCCAGTCGCGTATTTCCGATTCGCATTGAACGCTTGCATAGTGGGCGGAGATGGCCCGACGGAAGTGGGTCGAACGATTGTGACCTGATCCGTGAATCAAGAGCGGATGAAACAGCAGCGTGTCGCCGGGTTGTAATTCAACGTGTACCCGGCCGCTGAAATCCACACCGTCAATCCCAAAAAAACCTTTGTTCACAAATTCCCAATCCGGATCCTTGTGTTCGTACAAGGGGCCTCGATGGCTGCCGGGAATCACCGCGAGGCATCCGCTTTCGCGTGTTGCAGGAAAAACCGCCGTCCATGTTCCAACGATCAGATCGGCAGGTCGGATGCGGAAGTAACGCAGATCCTGGTGAAACGGATGGCGGCCATCCACGCCCGGGGGTTTGTTGAAGACATTGGTGGAGATGCTGTAGATCGTCTCGCCGATCAGCGATCGCACACCGGCGAGCAGACCTGGATGAAGGGCGTACCGGTACAGGTCGGGGTCTTCCTCAAAGTTCATCAGCTTGTTGATCGCATGCATAGGTGTTTGTGGTTCCACCGCACCCTTGACCACCATGACGTCATTCATGACTTTCATGGCATCGGGCCGGGGCGATGGGCTCAAAGTCAGGGCCTCAAACCTGCGATCAAGCTCATTGAGTTCCGCCGCACTGAAAAGTTCGGGCAGGATCAGGTAACCCTGCTCACGGTAACTGTTGATCTGTTCTTCTGTGGGTGTTTTCAACCGACTGCTCATTGCCGATCCGTTCTTGCATGCATCCCTGGCATGATAGACCATTTTCGTTTAATCAGGTCCGACTACCTTATGAGCTATGTAGATGCACAACCGGCCGGGTCGATACCCATCGACCTCGTCAAGCGTGACAACTTTGCCGCCTGGCAAGCGCGCCTTTCGGCACCTGCACGGGCCTGGGTCAAGGCCGGCAACTTTCGCGCAGAACCGGATCAGCACGTCTGGCTGCCGGATGAAAACGGCAACCCGGCAAGGGTTGCCGTGGGTTACGACGGGTCGGACACCAATATCACCCTGGGCAGCCTGGCGATGCGTCTGGCAGAAGGGGTGTATCACCTGACCAGTTGCCCCGGTCCACAGACCTTGATTGGCTGGGGCCTGGGCGCATACCAGTTCACGGTGTACAAAAAGGCTAAACGCCCGCCAGCACAGCTGGTTCTCAATTCTTCAGATGGGTCTTACATCCGCCACACGGTGGAAGCCATGGCGCTGGCCCGTGATCTGATCAATACACCGGCATCCGACATGCTGCCGACACATCTGGCAGAAGCAGCGCAGAACCTTGCGGCACGGTTTGGTGCCCGATCAAGAGTCATCGTCGGCGATGATCTGTTGACCGCTGGTCACCGAACGATCCATGCGGTGGGTCGCGCATCTGCCGATGCACCCAGATTGATCGACATAGCCTGGGGCAAACCGGAAAACCCGGCGGTGGTTCTGGTGGGCAAAGGCATCTGTTTCGACAGCGGCGGGCTCGACATCAAACCCGCGGCCGGTATGCGCAGCATGAAAAAAGACATGGGGGGTGCTGCCACTGCCTTGGGTCTCGCGTGTCTCATCATGGCGGAAAATCTGCCGGTCTGTCTGCGCGTGCTGATACCGGCTGCGGAGAATGCGATCTCGAGCAACGCCTATCGACCTGGCGATGTGATCCGAAGCTACAATGGACGCACCATCGAAATCGACAACACCGACGCTGAGGGGCGTCTGGTGCTTTGTGATGCACTCGCTCTCGCAGCAGAGGCTGAACCCAGGCTGATTGTTGATTTTGCCACACTTACCGGTGCAGCCCGTGCAGCGGTGGGGGCCGAGATTGGTGCCATGTTCAGTAACAACACAGAGATTGCAGACGCGATCTACGCAGCCGGTCGCCGTGACGAAGACGATGTGTGGAGGATGCCGCTGCATCAACCCTACAAGGCCATGCTTGAAAGCAGCATCGCTGACACAGTGAACTCGGCATCATCGCCCTATGCCGGTGCGATTACTGCTGCGCTGTTTCTTGAGCAGTTCATTGGTCAGATTCCCTGGGTACACTTCGACATAATGGCATTCAACACCCGCACCCGACCTGCTCACCCGGAGGGCGGCGAGGCTATGGGGTTGCGTGCGGTGTTCAAATACCTGCGTGAAACCTATGGTGGCTGACATGTTTAAAAGTCTTGAGAGTGAGCGCGCCGGGCAGACGAGGGATCTGACCGATGTGCTCGATGCCATCCCGTTTGATCAGCAGGGTCTGATCCCGGCCATTGCGCAGGACATCGATAGCGGCACAGTTCTGATGCTCGCATGGATGGACCGCGTGGCCGTTGAGCGCACTTTGCGTGAGGGTCGTGTCTGTTATTTTTCGCGCAGCCGCAATCAGCACTGGCAGAAAGGTGAAACCTCCGGTCACATTCAGGACCTCGTTGAACTCAGGCTCGATTGCGACGGTGATGCTATTCTGGTGAAGGTTCGGCAGCGCGGACCGGCCTGTCATACCAATCGGGAGAGCTGTTTTTACCTGCTCGCGGACCAAGACCAGATACGCGTGACCACTGATCCGGTCTAGCCTATAATCGCGCGCCATGAGCGCCAGACCTTTCAGCCAGTATCTTCACAACCGGACCATCGTGGATCGTTCGATCCGCAGCCGATTCCCCGAAGCCAATTGTTGACCTGAGCCCACACGCCTGCGGTTCACCGCATTCTCCCCGATCTGACAAGTCATCGGGCACGAAAGATCAACGGAAAGTCACACGATGCTTAAACTTCACAATACCCTGACCGGCCGCAAAGAAACCTTCGTTCCGATCGATGATCAGAAGATCACGATCTATGTCTGCGGACCTACCGTTTACAACTACGTGCACATCGGAAACGGCCGACCGGCGGTGGTGTTTGACGTGCTGACCAGATTGCTGCGGGCCATGTATCCAACCGTTAAATACGTCCGCAACATCACCGACATCGACGACAAGATCAACGCCGCTGCCAGCCAAAACGGCGAACCAATCAAAGCTCTGGCCGAACGCTTCACGAAAGCCTATGACGAAGACATAGAAGCGTTGTACGTTCTGCCACCAGACGTGGTGCCACTTGCCACCGAGCACATCGACGAAATCATTTCGCTGATCACCGTGCTGATCGACAAAGGCCATGCGTACGAAGCTGATGGCCACGTCCTGTTCGACGTCCCTTCGGATCCAGACTACGGCTCGCTGTCGCATCGATCACTGGAAGACATGCTGGATGGCGCCAGAGTGGAAGTGGCACCTTACAAAAAAGACCCGAAAGATTTTGTTCTGTGGAAACCGTCATCCGCCGACCTGCCCGGCTGGGACAGTCCCTGGGGTCGAGGCCGACCGGGCTGGCATATCGAATGCTCCGCCATGATCAACCGGCACCTTGGGACCACCATCGATATACACGGTGGCGGGTCGGACCTGACATTTCCACATCACGAAAACGAAAATGCGCAGAGTCGCACCGGCAATGCCAAACCGTTCGTGCGCTACTGGCTGCACAACGGCATGTTGACCATGGGCAACGAAAAGATGTCGAAATCCCTCGGTAACAT
>JAQBYL010000305.1 GCA_027622495.1 Pseudomonadota bacterium | reverse complement strand
GAATGGCATCGTAAATGGGTGGAAGCCCGGCTTGATTGGTGGGCGGCTCAGGGAATTGATCCCAATGCCCTGCAGTTGTACAAGGTGCCCGCAGAGGATCTGGCACATTATTCAAAGGCCACCTTCGACGTGATGTACCGGTTCCCGCACGGCATCGAAGAACTGGAAGGAATTGCCAACCGCACCGACTTCGATCTTGGATCTCATACCAAGAATCAGGCCGACTACAAGTTGTCGGCCCAGGTTCTGCCTAACAATGACTCCAACACCAAGCTTGCGATCCAGGATGCACAAACCAATGAATGGCTTGTGCCTTACGTGATCGAGCCCTCAGCTGGTGTCGACAGAGGCGTGCTCGCCGTGTTGAATGAGTCCTATCGGGTCGAAGATCTTGAAAACGGAACGCAACGTATAGTGCTCGGATTTAAACCCCATCTGGCGCCGATCAAGGCCGCCGTGATCCCGCTCAAACGCAACCACCCGGAGATTGTGGCCAAAGCGCGAGCAATCAAAGCAGAGCTGCAGAATCTGGGCCTGGGTCGCGTGCTGTTCGAAAACACCGGGAACATCGGCAAAGGCTATCGGCGGCACGACGAAATCGGCACGCCCATGTGTATCACCGTGGACTTCCAGACCATCGAAGAAGACGATACGGTCACCGTTCGCGACCGTGACAGCATGCAGCAGATCCGGATCAAGGTTGCCGACCTGAGCACCTATTTCGCCGAGCACCTCAGGTAATGTCTCGCGCTGTGATCGCTGCCATCGGTCAGCTGTCCGCTGGGGTCGATTTAGATTCTCTGATTGAGTCGTTCACCGAGTTCTGTGAACGGCGAAATCTGGATGGCTCCATCTCGGAGCGGTAACTTGGCGCTGGCTCTTCCTCCTGATCTCAAGACCCGCACCCCGCTTCGCGGTCCATGGCGATGTGTGTTCAACCTATTCATCGGTCGCCGATTCGTTTATCTGACAACCCGCCAGCGGCTTGTCCGCCGCTACTCGAGCACACTGCTCGGTTACGGCTGGCTCATTGTGCAGCCGTTGATTTTTCTGATCGCCATCGGTGTTATCCGCGTTGCGGTGTTTGAAAAGTCCTGGCCAGCACCCACTGGAGGGTCGGCCACCGACGCCGAGTTTCTGGCCGCGCTGTTCATGGGTCTGGTTATTTTCTGGTCAGTCTCGGAGCCGTTATCGCGCTCCCCTTCACTGCTTTTAGAATTTCGCGGCATCATCAAAAATGAGCCCCTGCCGCTCGATACCCTGGTCGGGGTGGTCTATTTTGAAAACCTGATCCAGACGTTCTTGAGATTCATAATGCTTCTGGTAGGCTACACGGCGGCAATGGGCCTGCCATCAGTTCACGCGTTCGCGCTGCCACTCATCATTCTGCCTCTGTTTATCGGCGGCATGGGGCTCGCGTGGATATTCAGCCGTATCGGTCTGTATCATCGCGACCTTGAACAGATTCTGCCCCCTGTGTTCAGCGCCTTGTTTTTCGTGAGCGCTGTTTTTTTTCCTCTTTCCAGCATAGATGAACCAGCAAGATCAATCTTTGCACTGAACCCGATCGCCTTCACAATAGACTCAGCGCGAAACGCGTTGCTGTGGCATCAATGGCCCGACTGGGAGGCACTGGGGATACTCACGCTGTTAAGCGCCCTGCTGATGTGGCTGGGCTGGCTCCTGTTCGACGACCGACGAGGAAAATATGTCGACGCGCTCTAAAGACGCAATCATCGTCAAAGGCATCAGTAAATCGTTTGCCCTCGAAGGCAAAACCAGCAGCAAGAAGCTCGCCGTAGATAACGTTTCTTTCAGGGTGGCAAAAGGTGAGAGCGTTGCGATCATTGGCCGCAACGGTGCCGGCAAATCGACCTTACTGCGGATCATCTGCGGCATCACCGACCCCGACAGTGGCAGCGTAAAGATCAACGGCCCCCACTCTCAGGTATTCGGCATGCAGGCGGGTTTCAGTCCAGACCTGAGTGGGATCGAAAACATCCAGAACAAATGCGCGCTTCAGGGCATGAATCAGAAAGCTATTGCCGCAAAAATCGACGACATCGCTGCGTTCGCCGATATTGGTGAGCATCTGTACGAGCCACTGCGGACCTACTCCAATGGAATGCGCGGGCGTCTGGCGTTTGCTGTCACCTTTGCGATCAACCCGGAAATTCTGATCGTTGACGAAACTCTGGCCGCCGGTGACATGTCCTTCCACAAAAAGTGCATGCAGCGCATCACTGAGATCCGCAATTCAGGTGCAACCGTGCTGATCGTCAGTCACGGTCTGCCAATGGTCAATCGGCTGTGCGATCGGGCTATTCTGCTCGAAGCAGGACGTCTGGTGATGCAGGACGTGCCGGAAAAGGTCAACAAGGCTTACGAGGAGTTGATCAACGCACCTCGCACGCCAGTGCCTGTATCTGTCAGCAAATCAGAACAGGACCCGCAACCCGAAGCGAAGCCAGAACCGACGAAAGTACATATCGCAAAACTGGCATACGAACGTGGCGAGGGTAAAACCGTGCCCGCGACTGCGACCCTGCGTTTTGACGCGATCATCCGCCGGGAGGTCCGCGACGCAACGCTTGAGGTGAGTGTTTGCACACCTAATCGGGTTCAGCTTCTGCATGCAGTAACCCCGCTTTCCGATTCCAGCGGAGGTCGTTATAAAGTGCGCATCGACCTGCTCGACCTGCTGGTGGATGGGCGTTATCGGGCCGAGGTTCGAGTATTTAGTTGCGGTGAAGTCATCTACGACAATCAGCATCGTTTAAAGGTTGGCGCAAATCCCGCGAAAAAGGCAGAGAAGCTCGCACCACTGAACTTGAGCGTCGCCATCGAAAACGAATTCGCTGCACGCTGACATCAGATCATATGAACGAAACCAACCAGCCATTCTTTATTCTCGGTGCACCGCGATCAGGCACAACACTTCTGCGCGACATCATGAAGTCCCACGATCGTCTGACCTCCCCTGAAGAGACGTTCTATTTCCGCTGGCCGTATCCATTCGGATCAACCGAGTACGTCAACACCTGCCATAACAATCCCACCTTGCGGGCACATCGCAAGCTCGATGGCATGAACGAAGAAACCTTTCGCCAGGCATTGAGCCGTGCATCATCACGAAAAGACATCATGGACTTTCACGGTGGTTTTGTTGCCGAAAAGCAGGGCAAACCGCGCTGGTTCGACAAAACACCGCAGAACGTTTACGGCGCGATCATGATCGCCGGTTACTATCCTGATTCGAAGTTCATCTGTATCCGCAGACACCCGCTCAACGTGGCAGCGAGTCTGATCGAAGGCCGCCAGCTGAAGGTTCCGGGTATCGAGGGCGCGATTGGTTATTGGGTAGAATCAGCGATCATCATGCTTGAGTTCCAGAAACTTTATCCAGATCGCCTGATCAATGTTCAGTACGAAGATCTGACCTGCTCGCCAGAAGCCACGGTCCAAACCATCCTGACCCGGCTGAACGAGCGCAGCGAAGGTCTGACGTTTTCCTGGGACACCATCCATGCTGAACAGAATCGCTATGAGCGGGTACTCACAACCGATCAGATTGATCAGGTGTTGCAAGGCACAGCCGAACTTCGTTCATTGACTGGTTATTAAGAGGTTTTGTCTTACGAGATCAAACCGGTGACTTTCAGAATCGGTTTCTTGATGAACCACGGCAGGTGGCTGGCTATCCGCCGCCAGCCAGGGCGAGACCGGAACTTCAGTATCGCCGCTGCCAGGTCGGCCATGTTCTTACCGCTGTCGACGGCGACCAGTTCCAGCGCAAGCGCCATTGATGCTGCTTCGTCGACCAACGTGCGTTCCGGCACATCCACCAGACGAGCCTGAAGATAAGCCGCATGATCAAAATCCGCAGGGGGCTGCCAGGCTTCGCAGACATCGTTAGCCGGTAATTCCTGATGAATCTTAACAAGGCGCTAACACACCTGTTCTGCCGATTCGTCAAAGGGGTACAGATAGCTGAACGGGCGGCCATCAAGCCGCTCAGGGAACGCACCGATCTGTGGCACCAGAACCGGCAGACCAGAACGTAACGCAACCGAAAGGGTATAGCTGTAGGTTTCTTCCCATCGCGCCGGCAACCAGATGAGATCTGGTCGATAGCGCTGTATCAGGCTCTTTATCTGTTCGTCCTGGTAGGGGCCGCTGACATCAATACAGCCATCCAGCTCCCGGTAGGCATGGCCGATCAGTACAAATTTCACGGGCAGGTTGCGTTGTTTTGCGAGCAGCGCCGTCTGCTCCAGAAGATCTGCCCCTTTTTCTGCACTCAAGGCCCCGACTACAGCAACCGTCAACACGGTACCGCGCGACGACGACAGCCGGACTGACCAGTCTGCAACCTCTTCCGGATGCGGCGCTACCACAACCTCGAGACCAGGTAGCGCGCTTTGATATATATCGGCGGCGCGCTGGCTTGGGCTGAATACACCATCGGCACTCTTCAGCAGGTGCGCCAACACCGGGCCAAACCAGGGGTGATCGGGCTCACCACCCCCCAACGGCTCAGTTGGCGAACCCTTCAGATAGGTGTAGTCATGCAGCATCACATCGAAGGGTAGACCTGATTTTTCAATCAGGCTGCTGATCCCGGGTGGATGATCGATCAGGTGATTTACGAACACCCGAGAGATGTGCAGTTTCGGCAGATAGCGTTTGAGAAACCCGCTCGCGGAGCTGGAACTCAATCGAATATGGGTCGATGGCGCATCCACCGGTCCGAGCAGAATGCTGCCGTCGTGATCTGCTCTGGCAGCCACCACCTTCGCCTGTACTGCCACTCGATGCGACCAGTCGCGCAGAAATTTGTCGGTCCCGCCGCCGCGGTTGTGTGCGATGGCGAGCACCGATGGGTATTCACTGCGATCAAGCATATATGCCCACACCGCAAGACGGGCGTTGCGCAGCGGATCACGGTGACAAAAGCCGGCGATCAGGCCCTCATAACCCGGATGCAGATTCTCAAGAACGGCCAGGGCATGGGCCACCCGCTCGCGTTTTTTGCCACCGAAAGAGGCACCGCCACTATGACCGACATAGACGTCGCAGGCAGCAAGGTGCATCCAGCCTGCAGCCGACGCGCGAAGGCAGAAATCGTTTTCTTCACCATAACCACGACCGAAGCGTTCTGCGTCGAAACCACCAATGGTGTCGAGGGCTTCGCGGGCAATGAACATGCAGAACCCAACGCCGGTGGGTATGGGTTCTACCCGTCCCGCGTGCAGCCTTGCAAACGCCGCGTCCAACTGACCGATCTGGTTGCGCGACGGAAGGGGATTTTCGGCACAGAATTCCGGATAGCTGACAATGGTTGCGTTGTTCGAAAACGGCGTCACGCTGGCAACCTGCGGCCTGCTTTTCGCCGCGCGCACCAGGCGATCAATCCAGTCGGTGGCAACCACTGTATCGGTATTCAGAATGATGACATCATCTTTGGTTTCTTCGAATGCACCATTGACG
>JAQBYL010000304.1 GCA_027622495.1 Pseudomonadota bacterium | reverse complement strand
CGACATAGGCAAAACCACCCAGACCATCCAGAGCATCGCCACCACGCTGCATGATCTCACAGATCATCCGGATGTTCTGGAAGATCTGTTGGTCCAGGTGACCGGCGGCACGATTCGCGCTGACTGCGATGACGTGACACTGGTGATGTTGAGCGCTTCAGCGGGATTGAGCGAGTTCAGGGAATCATCAGGCACTTTTGATGTGGCCGAGGCGGTGGAAGAAGAACAACCCGAAATAGCTTATCTCGACACCATCGAGACCACGTTCCTCACGCTGACAGGTCGCATCACCTGGCTGTACGGCCAGATCCTGTTCGATACGGCAAACGGGGCAATCGAGGCGGACCACAACCTGGTGACCGACCTCGCGCACTGCGATTACATGGACAGCACCATCCTTGGAACACTGCATGAACTGTCGGTGAATGCTGTGAGCCAGAAACGCCACATCCAGATCCAGAATGTCAGCCCCGCGTTGCGCGCCAGTTTTGAAGAACTGTCTATGACCGTGGTGATGAAGCACATCGCCTCGGTTCCGGAGCAGGTCCCCGAAGGCCTGACCCCTCTGGATTTGAGCATGTCGCAACTGGAACGCCAGCAACAGCGCCTGCTCAAAGCCCACGAGGCACTCTCGGCGCTCAGCCAGGAAAACCAGGCCCAGTTCGAAAGTCTGCTGGAAACCCTGCGCTCTGAAATGGACGAAAGCTGAATCCCTTAGTCCACTCGCTGTGCCCGTCACCCTGGAATCAGTCGCCCACACCCGTTAAAGTTCCCGGTTTGCATCTTTGTGTGGGGAGTCAGTGTTGAGCGAAGCAGACGAGTTCAGGGCGGAAGTAAAAGGTTGGCTGGCCGACAATTGCCCTCCCGGTGCACGCGGCGCCGGCCAGATCGCCAGCGGATCCACCAAAATCACTCTGGACCGTGACACTGCTCTTTGGCTTGAACGCATGGCCGAGCGTGGCTGGACTGTCCCCACCTGGCCCACCCAATACGGCGGCGGCGGTCTGAGTCCGAGTCAGGCCAGAATTCTATTCGATGAGATGGGCGCTATTAATGCACGCTCCCCGCTCATGGGTATGGGCACTTCGATGATCGGTCCCACCCTGCTCGAATACGGCACCGAAGACCAGAAACAACGTCATCTGCCCAGGATCGCCCGCGGTGAATTCCAATGGTGCCAGGGTTATTCCGAACCCAATGCGGGTTCTGATCTGGCGGCTCTCAAGACCCGCGCCGAGGACAGCGGCGATCATTTCGTGATCAACGGCCAGAAGATCTGGACCTCGGGTGCTGCTACTGCGGACTGGATGTTCATCCTGGTTCGCACCGATCCCAATGCGCCAAAACACGACGGCATCAGTTTTATGCTGCTGACCATGGATCAGCCCGGTGTCACCACCAGACCCATCCGCCTGATCTCCGGTTCGTCGCCATTCTGCGAAACGTTTTTTGACAACGCCATCGCTCAGAAGAACGACCTGGTTGGCGAATTGAACAAAGGCTGGACGGTGGGCAAACGTCTGTTGCAGTTCGAACGCTCTGGCATCGGCGGCCTAACCGGTGGCGCGCGTGCCGGTGATCCTGCTAAAGCCATGGTGCGTACCGCCAAAACCTACATCGGCGAAGACCAGAACGGCAGAATCGCTGACCCAGCCATACGCAACACAATCCTCAACATGAATATGCAGCGTGCCGCGTTCCAGTACACAGCCCAGCGCGCCAACGAAGAAAACAAATCCGGCATACCAGGGGCGTCGACCTCAATCTTCAAACTGGTCGGCGCTGGTCTGCAGCGCGATGGCGCAGATCTCAAACGCCACATCATGGGTTTTCGCGGGCTCGGTGCCCACGAAGAAGTCGGCTTTACCGCAGACGAACTCAAGGCGACAGAAGAGTTTCTGCACCTTCGCACCACCACGATTTATGGTGGCAGTAACGAGGTTCAGGCAAACATCATTGCAAAAAGAGTGTTAGGTCTGCCTGACTGAACGGGCCAAACGAAGACGGCTAGATAAAGAGCCGTTTGTGTACGGCCCGTATGCTGAAAAGCACAGCAGACAAAAGAGTACCCACGGTGTTGATGGGTGCAAGCAATTGAGCAATCAGACGGTCTTCGATACTGAAGACCGACTGCACCAGTACATGTGTAAGACCGATTACCAAATCCTGCATGGGTACGGCAACAATCGCCAGAGCCAACACCAGCGCGATCCGAAACAGCAGTTTTCGGCGCTTCATGCGATCAGTCTGTGCAAGCACCTGGCGGGTGAATGCATCGTCGTCAGTCTCAACGGGCCCAGACTCGAATGGGAATGCCTCACCAAACAGATTCTGCACAAACGGATCCAGATCCTGCGTACTCATGGTGCCTCTCCTTCGGGATCAGGTCGGTAAGCAGCCAGCATTTCCCGCAGGCGCTCCGAACCCCTTCGAATATGTGACTTGACGGTTCCGGTGGGCAGCTCGGTGAGCTGCGATATTTCTGCGTGAGACATTCCTTCGTGGATGTGCTTCTCTTTCCAGATCGCTCGATGATCGGCTTCAGTGGCGACGGCCCCCGTTGGCTCGACGATGATCGGGAAGTCGAGAGAATTCCCGCCAAAACTACCGACCAGCCGATCCGAAATCTGATACCCACTGACCTCAACGTGCTTGCCCAGCGCATGGCCCGATTCGCCGGAAACCGGGCTGGCACGTCCTTCGCTGTGCATCAGAATGCGGTTGACGTCGTCCTTGGTGTATTGCCTGGCTCTTGGCATCGCCTTTCCTCCTGTGCGTTGCTCTGATATTACCTAAAACAGGCACCACCACCCTCCCCCGATCCGTCTTTTGGATTTCCCCGACGTTCGGAGTAGGCTTGCAAAAAGTCCAGACTATGGAGATGCCGGTATGAGCCGAACCGTTTCAGCCGATGGGCCCGTCAAAATTGCCAAGTTCGCTCACTTCGTATTGCGTGTTCGCAACCTCAAAGCCTCTGCAGACTGGTACACCAAGGTGCTGGGGATGGAGCTGGTTCATGACGCCGGCGGCAAGCTGGCCTTTTTTACCTATGACGATGAGCATCATCGTCTGGCGCTGGCGGAGACACCGGTTACGGCAGAACGGGTACGCGGGGCGCCAGGGCTCGACCATGTGGCCTACACGCTCGATTCACTGGGCGACCTGCTGTCGACATACAAGCGGCTGAAGGCGCTCGAGATCCTGCCGGCCTGGCCGATTAATCATGGTCTGACCACGTCGCTGTACTACGAAGATCCGGACGGTAACCGGGTGGAGTTTCAGATCGAGAATCTGGCGACAAAAGAGCAGCTCAATAGCTTCATGAAGTCTGAGACCTTTGCGGCGAATCCCATTGGTGTGGGCTTTGATCCGGAAAAGCTGCTTCAGCGCTACGAAAACGGCGATCCCGAAGCCGAACTCCTGCTTCAGGGTTCTGCCTAGACCGCATCGCGGCTGTGGCTCTCGCGGCGGAGTACCCCAACTCTGCTTTTATTTTGCGCTGCCGCTTGCATTCGCCACGCTCACCCCAATGTTCACCCTCGTTATCCATTGCGCTTTGCCCTGATTCGGTTGCTAATGGCTGGCTCTGACGATTCGTCGCTTTCGGGATCGTCAGACATTCATTGAGCGAAAGCCCCCAGGAGACCTTAGGCATGAAAATTCGACCTCTACACGATCGCATGGTAGTTCGCCGGTTGGACGAGGAAACCAAATCCGCCGGTGGCATTGTTCTGCCCGGCAAGGCAGCAGAAAAGCCGGCACAGGGTAAAGTCCTTGCGGTGGGTCCCGGCAAGATCCTCGACGACGGCAGCCGGCGCGCCAGTGCGGTTAAGAAAGGTGACACCGTGATCTTCGGCCAGTACAGCGGCAGCACGGTCAAAATAGACAACGAAGAATTGCTCATCCTTTCCGAAAACGAAGTTTTTGGCGTTCTGGAAGGTAAATAAACACTTCAGTCGCGGCCACCCGATCCCGGATGGCTGCAAACCCACATATCAGAAAGGAATAACGCATGAGCGCTAAAGATGTACGGTTCGGCGACGACGCACGAAATCGTATGCTCAAAGGAGTCAATGTCCTGGCCGAGGCGGTAAAAGTAACGCTCGGTCCTAAAGGACGTAACGTTGTGCTGGACAAGTCATACGGCGCACCAACGGTGACCAAAGACGGTGTTTCTGTCGCCAAAGAAATCGAACTCAAAGACAAGTTTGAAAACATGGGCGTGCAGATGGTCAAAGAAGTGGCCAGCCGGACATCCGATGACGCAGGCGACGGCACCACCACTGCCACGGTGCTTGCACAAGCCTTGTTGCAGGAAGGCCTGAAAGCAGTGTCTGCGGGTATGAACCCCATGGACCTCAAGCGAGGGATTGATAAAGCCGTAGCAGTTGCTGTTGCACACATCAAATCCCTCGCCAAGCCCTGTGAGGATTCCATTGCGATTGCTCAGGTGGGCACCATCTCGGCAAACAGTGATGAGGCAATTGGCCAGATCATCGCCGAAGCCATGGAGAAGGTCGGCAAAGAAGGTGTGATTACGGTCGAAGAAGGCAACGGGCTTGAAAACGAGCTGGAGCTGGTGGAAGGCATGCAGTTCGACCGCGGCTACCTGTCGCCCTACTTCATCAACAACCAGGCAGGCATGTCGGCCGACCAGGACGATCCCTATATCCTGCTCTTTGAGAAGAAGATTTCCAGCATCCGCGACATGCTGCCGGTGCTCGAAGCCGTCGCCAAATCAGGTAAGCCGCTGGTCGTCATCGCTGAAGACATCGAGGGCGATGCGCTGGCAACGCTGGTGGTCAACAACCTTCGCGGCATCGTTAAAGTCTCGGCCGTCAAAGCGCCGGGGTTCGGTGATCGGCGTAAAGCCATGTTGCAGGACATAGCGGTGTTAACCGGTGCAACGGTTATCTCTGAGGAAGTAGGCTTAACGCTCGAAGGCGCGACCCTGAATGATCTGGGTACCGCTAAACGGACCTCCTCAACCAAAGACAACACCACCATCATCGATGGCGCCGGTAAGAAGTCCGACATTGAAGGTCGCATCAAGCAGATCCGCGCAGAAATCGAATCCACCACGTCGGATTACGATCGCGAGAAGCTGCAGGAACGCCTGGCCAAACTGGCTGGTGGCGTGGCTGTAATCAAAGTGGGTGCACCCACCGAAATTGAAATGAAGGAAAAGAAGGCGCGTGTAGAAGATGCATTGCACTCCACCCGCGCAGCCGTTGAAGAAGGTGTGGTCGCCGGCGGCGGCGTGGCCCTGGTTCGCGCACTCGAGGTGCTCGGCACGCTCAAGGGCGACAACGAAGACCAGAATGTGGGCATCAGCATCACCATCCGGGCCCTGAGCGCACCGTTGCGCCAGATTGCCGCGAACGCAGGCGCTGAAGGGTCTGTTGTGCTCGACAAGGTCCGCGCGCTGAAAGGTAACAAAGGCTACAACGCCGCCACCGGTGAGTATGGCGACATGATCAAGATGGGTATTCTTGATCCGGCCAAAGTCACCC
>JAQBYL010000303.1 GCA_027622495.1 Pseudomonadota bacterium | reverse complement strand
ATATAGTGATCACCGCCCAGGGTGAGGAGGTGTTTGCCAGCATCGACCACGCTGCTTGCTTTCGCCTGCAGACTCGCAATAAACCCACGTGGGTCGCCTACGTGAGTTGCAACATCGCCGAGGTCGGCGGCTTGTAGAAAGTCGGCGGCATCAAAGTCCCACGGCCAGCGGGTTTGTTCCCAGGCAAGGTTGGCCGACGCCTGACGGATCCCACCCGGACCTGATCGTGCACCGGAGCGTCCGGTGGTTGCGAGATCGAACGGTGCACCGAGGATCAGAGCCTGGGCTTGCGAGGTGGCTGGATCGGTGCACTGATCCAGCCGCAGAAAGGTCGAGCAGGAAGTGAACAGAGGAAGGTCGGACGCCAATTGAATACTCCGCAATCAAGCCGAGAGCAAGTGCTCAAAAAGGGGGCGAGCATAGCACCCTTGACCGGCCCATGCAGGTCTGCACCCGGCCAGAACGAGCTCATTAGCAGATGATCCTTGCTCAATAAGTTGGGCGTTGCATATGCTTGCGTGACAGGTACAGATTTTCAGGAGAAATGCGGTGCTTTCGGTATACAGCAAGGATCATGCTCTGCGGGATGCGAAGACCGAGCTCTATGGCGGCCAGCTGGTTCCACCCTTTGAATGCCCGGTGCGGGCCGAACACATTCTGCAACGCGTGAAAGACGTGCGTCTTGGTGACGTGATTGCCCCGCAGGAATTCGGTCTCGACCCGATCAAACGGATACACGATGCTGCCTTTCTGAGTTTTCTGGAAGGCTGCTGGGATGCATGGGTGGCACGCGGCTACAAAGGTGAAGCGATGCCGTACGTATGGCCGTCGCGGAGCATGCCGCAACGGCGCATCCCTGATCACATTGATGGCCAGATCGGTTACTACGCTCTGGCTGCAGAAACTGCGATATCAGACGGAACCTGGCAGGCGGCACGGGCAAGCGCAAACGTTGCCCTGACAGCGCAGGCTGGAATTCGCGATGGTGCGGGATCGGCATTTGCACTGTGCCGGCCACCGGGGCATCACGCCGCCAGCGACATGTACGGGGGCTATTGTTTTATCAACAATGCGGCGGTCGCGGCGCAGGCTTTTCTGGACCAGGGTGCAGGCAGGGTTGCCATCCTCGACGTCGACTTTCACCACGGCAATGGTACGCAGCAGATATTCTATAACCGCTCGGATGTGATGTACCTGTCGCTGCACGGTGACCCGGATCGGGCGTTCCCGTTTTATCTTGGTTACCAGGATGAAACCGGTGCCGGAAATGGCGTGGGTTTCAATTTCAACTATCCGATGGCGCCGAATACAAATTACACGGCCTGGGGCAGTGCGCTGGATGATGCCCTGAAAAAGATTCACCACTATGGCCCCGACGCCGTAGTTGTATCGCTGGGGGTCGACACCTTCGAACACGATCCGATCTCATTCTTCAAACTCACAACCGACGATTTCACCCGTTATGGAGCTGCGATCGGCGCGCTCAGGTTACCTACCCTGTTTGTTATGGAAGGGGGCTATGCTGTCGAGGAAATCGGCGTGAACGCGGTGAATGTGTTACAGGGTTACGAAGGGCTCTGAGTTTTGCGCGCTGCGACTCAAGACCTGACAACGACGTAACATGCGCCGACTCTGCGCATCGAAACTTGTCCGGCGGTGCAGGACGCATCGATTGTCCCAGATGATCAGATCGTCAGGTTGCCAGCGCTGACACCAGGTATTTGTTTCGATGGCGGCAAAAGACCACAGTTCATCAAGCAATGCTTCGCTCTCTTCAATAGTCAGACCGGGTATGTAAGCCCAATCCCGGCGCCCCAGATACAGGCAGGGTCGCTGGGTTTCATCGTGTGTTCTGACAATCGGGTGCGCGGCGCCGGGGGCGTCCAGTGGACTATCAAAGGTATCGAAACCAGGGCGAAGTCTGCCGACACTTGTGTGGGCGGCATTATGTTTGATCCGCATACCACTCACCCGCGCAAGCAGATCCGCAGGCACGGCATCGTATGCTGCATATTGATTGGCAAAGAGGGTATCACCGCCGCCGGGCGGGACTTCGACAGCCAGAAGGATGCTTGCAGGCGGAGGATTGGGGAGATAGGTCATGTCTGAATGCCAGCTCGCCTCGGCATTGCCGAGCCCGCCTATCGGTTTGCCGTCGACGATGATGTTTGAGATGGCAGTAACGTAGCGGTTTTTGATCTTGTTGCGTTGTGCCTGTGGCATGCGACCAAACGGAATTTCCTCAAGCGGACCGAAACGCCGGCTGAATTTCTGGAGCTCATCGTCGCTTAGCGGCTGGTTGCGAAAACGCAGCACACTGAACGCAAGCCAGGCCTCATATACCTGCGCAAACTGCTCACTATTGATGGTTTTGAGATCGATGCCGCTGATATCTGCACCGAAGCCGGGTGTGAGAGGGGTAATGTTGATCATACGGGGCTGCTCCTGACGTCGCTCGCCTGCGATCCAGGCTGGTCCACAACCTGCCTGGGTGCAACGATGCGGGCAAACAGCTTCACTCTGGGGTGCTCGTGAAACCAGCGGTAAAAAATCTGCATTGCCTTGCCCAGATCAGTTTCGGTCCACAGGATATTCGCAATCGCATCGATCGCATATTCACCCGGCTGAGCCGTTAACGCTTCGATGTAGAAAGTCTTTGCGTCTTCGATTGCGTGCTTGAACCATTTGAGATCGGGAACCGTCAACGGATCGGCATCTAAAAGTTCACCCAGGCGGCTGACGATCTCATCGATTGCGCTGTCTGACACCCCTACCGCACTGCGACCACGTCTGCGACGACCGAAATCGTGCCAGGGCTTGAGTAAGTGCAGCTCATTGGTCAAACGGGTCTGCCAGGTTTGATCTGCCCCTGAATCTTTGACAAATGCGACCGGGCAGGCGGGGGCCGATTGCACATCTATGGAGGGTGCATCTTCAGGGAAATCGGCCAGCACTGGTCCGGTTGGTCGGTCCAGCAGATCCAGTGCGGCAGCAACCACACGGTGCTGAAAGGCCGGATCAGCGGGTTTGCCCAACGGCCGACCGAGAGGAAAGCTCACCCATAGTGACCGCGGCGGCAGCATGCGTTCAGCATGTTCGCGCACCAGGCTGATACCGGTTGTCATGATACCCGCACGCTCCAGGTAATAACCGATCGCGCACACGGCGCGCGTGCAGTTGGGTCAGACAGGGGTTAGAAACACCGTGTCGACCCGATCTTTTTTCAACATGCCGGCCAGCTGCTCCACGCTGTGCTCAAAAGCCTCTGGTGCAAGACCTGCGCCCATAAAACTGTAGTGCACACTCGCCAGTGGTGATGAGAGCGATACGCCGTTCTGCCAGCGGTTGACCTGCATCCACCCAAACCGGTGGACCAGGCGGACGGTCGTCTTTGTTGAGCAGGTGATTGCGTTCATAGTCGGGCAGGTCTGCCAGGCGCACCATATCTAAATCGCCGTTAACGGTTGGGTACGACCATAGCGGGCAAGCTTGAGCTCGGTTGTGCTGTTGGTGTCGGGTTGCGTGTCGTAGGCGAGCAACGCAACCACACGATGTTTTGCACCACTGATCCGGGTTACCCGGTGCAGGCTGTGACGGCCTTTAAAAAGCAGCAGTGAGCCTGGGTTCATGGGGAACCGCGTGGGAGGCGTGCTTGTGCCGGTGACTGCTGCAGTCACGGCCGCGTAGTTTTCCTGATTGGCAGACCGGAGGAGTGGATAGACTTCGAACTCTCCACCCTCGAGAGCCGAAACCAACGGAATGGAGACGACAAAATCGGTCTGGTCAAAGTGCCAACCCAGTCTGTCACCGTCGCCCATGACGGCGAGGTTAAGGGCGCCTAGCGGATCCGCGTAGTGGTACAGGTGGGGCACATCCAGAGTGCGCGCAATGAACTCCATCAAGGGTGGCCACTCGTACAACTGGCGGATCGAATTGCTTAGCGGTATCTGATCGTAACCGACCACACCTACAGAAGACTTCATGGTGAAAGTGCGTGCGTGTCGTTCGGGAAAATCGGAATCCGCCGAGGTGAGGTAGGCGGTTGCGTTCGTGCGTGATGTAAACGCCTCTGGTTTGAGGATTGCACATTCCTCAACCGCGCATTGCACGGCCACAGGCGTAAGAAAACCCTGCAGCTCACAGGCGCCGGAACCCGACAGATCGGCCTGCACACGCGCGATGAGCGCTTGGGCGGAAGTTGATTGGAGATCGGTGACTGGATAACGGTCAAGATCGACCATCGAGGTGCAGGTGATGGCTAGGGCGCCCATTCGTATTCGGTGTAAGTTCCAGGCTGTTTCAGACAAACCGTGGTTGAAAAGTTCGAACTCGGTTTTTTCACCCGGCTACACTCAATACCTTGAGCTGTTGTGCCATAACGCTCGATGTAATAAGCAGTCTGCTCGGTTACGAGCAACCGGTATTTCTCAGGCACTTGTTTAAGTAGCTTTTCGTATTCCTTCTCCAGTTTTTTATCGCCGGATTCGGCGGCTAAGCCGAGAAGGGCAGTGCCGATCAGAAGGTTTGCCGACACGGATTGGCCGTTCAGATGCATCAGTGCGATGGCTTGCTGGGATGATTTCAGACCGCGGCTGGCGGGGCTTGAAAGATTTGCGTAGGCCTCCTCGTATTTCTCGCTGCGGTATAAGGCCAAGCCCCGTTCCTCCTGTTGCTCGAGGGCCCGGACCGCGTCAAAGCGGGAGTCGTTCAGCGGCCGACCCTTGTTGTCGAGCACATGATCTTCGTTCGGGGTACTGCCAGATGCAGCCGGGGCCAGCAGGCCTGCAACCATAGTCAGCATTATCATGATCGCAAATAGACGCAAATTCACTCCGCAATGCACGGCGATAGCGTGGATCCTACGCCAGTGAGGTGCGATCGGCCAGATGGCGTTTTCGACGCAGTCTAGGAACGTACCTGGGCTGGGCCAAGCAGTTTTACGTAGATGACTTTGGCATCGCCAGGAGCGTAGAAGTCCTCGAGGAACGCAGCCTGGGTATAGCCGCAGCGTTCGTAAAACCGCTGGGTTGGCAGGTATTCTTCCTTGCCCGCCGTCTCAACGTAAAGCTGTCTGCAACCCATGGAGGCGGCTTCGACCTCCGCAGCAGCAAGGAGCGCCCGGCCGAGACCGTGGCCGCGGCTTTCGTTGTCGACAGCGATCCAGAAGAGATCAAAACTCGACTGAGTCATCTCGATCGGTCCGTGACAAGCATATCCACGCACTTCTCCAGCGACTTCCGCCATCATGTGATAGTAGCCTGAGCCCGGATCGTTCATTGCGTCGTCGAAGACCTCCAGCGCAACCTCCAGTTCTTCGCCGGAAAACATGCCGCTTGAGGCCGTGATTCTTTCCACAGCGTTTCGGTCGGAGGGGATCGATCGGCGCACTGAAAATGCCTCAGATGCGCTCATGCGAAGTCACACCTGGCTGCAGCCAGCATTCTGTTCACTGCTGCATCGAAGCTTATGCCAGCCCGTTCAAGGGCGGCGGCAAAGCATGCGTCGGGAGATATGCAGGGGTTCGGA
>JAQBYL010000302.1 GCA_027622495.1 Pseudomonadota bacterium | reverse complement strand
GTAGTGTCGGTGATCTACGATTAAACCCAGGTTGTGTGCTGCATGGCGGGCGTTGCGGTGGGCGCATAAACCGGCTTCCACGGTATCTCCTCCTGGCCTTCTTTCCAGGGATGTGCACGGATCCACTCCTCATTCATGTCGACGCCTAAACCAGGTGCCATCGGCACTGGCAGGTAACCGCCTTTTTGTTTCGGAAAATCTCCGATGACCGCATCGGCGAACCAGGGTGTGATGCCACCCTCCTGGATCATGAAGTTCGGAGTGCACGCATCCACCTGCAGAGAGGCCATCGTGCAGATCGGTCCATAACAGTTGTGCGGCTGAAAACCCACATAGTAGGCCCGATTGATTACACGATTGCTCCGGACGTCACCAGCGTCTCACCTTGGCGTTTCGCATTGTGTGAACGTCTCATCGTCCACTCACGTCATACTGTTGTTACATTCAGTGTTTGTTTCATACGACCAGCCGCCCTCGTGAATGTTGAAATAGGCCCTTCCTTGCTCAAGACCCATCGAAAGTGCAGTTCCAGTGTTTGCCGGATACATATTTGAACTCGGGATCGGTGCTGTAGGGTTGCAGACTCTCCATGCCGGGAATGTATACCAGCCCGGTGTCAGGATTGATGGACTGATCCCGGTCAGGGGGCTCACTCGTTGCAAACACAGGTAAGGCAAGACAGACGAGCAGCAGCGATAAATTTTTCCTACGCAAAGCTAACAAAGACAATGACGTGCAGTCACACGAGGGCACGTACGTTTCGGTCGGGGAAACGTGGATCATAGGCCGCTCCCGGAGTGTGCCCACCTGTCTGTCCTTGTTCCGCATGACCAGCCTGAACCGGCGCCCTTTCGCACCGCGGTACGTTATTGGCTGAAGCTTGGCTTCATCAGTTTCGGGGGCCCTGCCGGACAAATTGCATTAATGCACGAGGAGTTGGTGCCGCGGTGGCACTGGATCTCGGAGCGGCGCTTTCCGCACGCACTGAACTACACCATGGTTTTGCGCAGATAGCGATCATCTGGATCAGTGCACGCCTACCGCGTGCATTACCGTGCAGGAAGGCATTGCCCTGTAAAGTCGAGCTAATCCGTCAGTACGGGCGCTCGGGTTGTGGCTCGCTGACTTTGGCTGCCCGCGCAGCTTCGATCCTTTGTTTCATCTGGTAAATAGTCAGTCCTTCCTTTACTTCCTGAGGCACCGGCGTTGCCAGTTCGCGGATCCGACGATACGACCCCGACTCCATGGCCATCCGCACGGCGACGGTAGTCTTTGGCCCCGAGTACGAACCGATTTCGATCAGGCCGGACGAATAGAACCCCATCCTCCGCAGCAGCTTGTCGGAGGCGGTGGCGAGCACCTCCGGATCGACTGAAAGTTGCCAGTTTTCCTGTTGCCGCATCCACGGTTTGACGTTGGAGTTGGTCATGATATAGCGCCAGTCATCGGTGTGATTCACCCCGGTGCCGTGCAACAACCGCCCATCCATCAGCATCACGGTGCCGCCTCTGGCCTCGACGTTGACAGCCGGTGGCAGTGGACCCACTTCCTCACCTGGGGCCACTGACGAGACAATTCTGTGACTGGTAGGGATCACCAGAGTGCCGCCATTCACGTCGCCGACATCCTGCATGATGTAAACGGTGTTGACCAGTACCGGCGCATGTGGTGTCTGAATCGGATGGATCGCGCCTGAGTCCTGGTGCAGATTCTGCGGGTAACTTCCGGGACGGGCTATGTTTGATGCAAATGAATAGGCGTAGTGGTTAGGTCCCAGCATTTCGTTGTTGAGTTGCTCGATCAGCGGACCACCCTGCACCCACTCCGGACTGAACTCGATGCACTTGGCGAAACAGTCACCCTTGTTCACCAGGGTCCACATGATATGGAAGTGCGGCGACATGTCTGCCAAACCGCATTCGCGCTCTGCTTCCGCCTGTTCTTCCAGACGGTTGCGCATGTAGGTACATTGATACGGACTCATGGCGTCTTCGATAAGGCAGTAGCCGTACTTCTGCAGGTCCAGGCGGGCACGGTTGATGTCCTTGGTCTCTCGCGGCAGATCATTGAACTGCTTCCAGTAGTTGTGCTTGCGCGCGACCGTGGTGTCGTAATAGGGAGTACCGTTCAGACCACCGCCCTCCGCGCCACGACCTGCTTCATACAGCGGACACCGAAAACGCTCGGTGAGCGATCCGTCCGGCCGGGTGGCAGCAACACCATTGCCCCCTACCGGGGGTCGCAGCCAGGGATTGTTCTTGTGCATCGAACGGAACGGTTCGCCGTTGGCGAACCACCGCGCATCGGTCATTTGCGATGCGCTGTCAGACAGCACCGCCACACTCTCGGGAAGGAACTCGATCGGAACAGGAGAGGCCTCTACCATCATCAGACTCGACAGAAACGGAGCTTTCGAGTATAGACAAAAATGCAAATGTTCAGTCAAGAGGATAGAAGATATAGACGCCCCCGTCTTGACTCGAGGGCTACCATCGTAGATGGATACCTCAAGTGGTTAATAGTCCACTGAATACAAAACAGGAGACGTCTATGAATCAGAATGTAGTTTATGTTGGGATCGATGTCGACGATGTGCAGTACCACGGTCCGCACACTGGACAAGACAACGGGTGAGGTATTGGACTTTCGTGCTCGTCCGACGTTGAAGGGACTGGTAAGCCAACTCGAGAAGGGGTACTGACAAGTTAAATTTTCGCATGGGCCAATCTCTGACCAAATGCTCGTTTAAGGTACTGTAATCACATCCCATGTTGCGAATGATCGTATGCGAAATAGTTTAAAGAAACGCCTGGAAAGAGAGTGTCGGTGAAGATTGAACAGATTGTAGACTGCGGCATGGCATTCCAGAAATCGCTGTGCCTGGGTGATCGATTTGAAATGTCGCATGCCTCTTTCTCGAACACGGGTGGGTTGATGCGATAGCTCGGCTCGATTGTTGGCGTAGTGTTGTGTATTGTGGCAGGCACCTGGGATCAATGATCGGTGCGCGGCACCACCTGCTTTAATAAAACGTTGGAAGAATCGTTTCGCTGCCTTGGCATCTCTTCGTTCTTGCAAATAGACATCGACGACTTCGCCATCTTGATCAACAGCGCGCCAGAGGTAATGCTGTTTGCCACGGATCTTTACGAATACTTCGTCCAAAAAGTAAGTATCACCAAACCCTTGATGCCTTCGCTTCAGCCGATACGCAAATTCTGGTCCGAATTTATTCACCCAGAGTCGAATCGATTCGTAGCTGACGTTGATATTTCGCTCAGCCAACAAATCTTCAATATCTCGAATACTGAGATTGAACCGATAGTAGAGCCAAACTGCATATTGGATGATCGAAGGCGGCAAGCGATGTCGTTTATAGATGTTTTTCATCTCGACATGCTGCCTCAAAGCTATTTAATTTGTCAGTACCCGCTGCGCCCCAGATCTAGCTTGTGATCCAGATACGGCTCTGGTGTGCCGTTTACGTTATAGAATCAATCCTTACTTGGAAGATTTTCACTAACAGCTGACGGTGCAAAGGGGCTTCAATTTGACAGCTACGCTTGGTAGCAGACTTAGATCCGGCTTGACAGGCCTTGCCTTGCTCAGGGGTATCGCTCTTGTACTTTCGACTCTGAGTTCAATCATCGTTGCCCGTGCCATCGGTCCGAGTGACTATGGACAACTCGCGTTCGTGCTTGCCCTCGCAAGCGTGCTTTCAATTCCATCTAACGGTGCTGCCGTCGCATTTTTAGTACGCTTCACCGCTGCATATGATCGACCCAGCACTCATAACCTGCTTGTTGGAGCGTGGCAATGGTCCGCCGGTCAAGCGCGATTGTGGGCCACGCTGGGCTGTCTTATCGCACTAGTCACTGCGCTATGGTTTGGTATTGAGAAATCTTGGGCAGACGCGGTCCCCTACTTCTTAGCAGCGGCGCTGGTCCCAATGTGGGCTGGAGGCGCACGAGTGACAGGCATCCTGCAAGGTCTGAAAAGAGTGGTGCTTGCCCAGCTCTTCGATTGGCTGGTTCTGCCCACAATCTACCTCACCTTGGTTCTTGGCCTTTTACTGACCAACTTGTTAACGATGGAGTATGTACTTGCGGCATTCGCCGCGGCTGTCGGTTTAAGTATTGGCGTGGGGACCCTTACTGCTGGCAAGGTTCGCGCGAAACAAGTTACAACACCCGTCTCGCCGGTTCAGGATGCAAGTTGGCAACCTGCCTGGCGCCACTATCTGCTCATTCAAGCGGTTAGTGTTGCGAATCTGAAATTTCCGCTAATCCTCATTGGCTTTATGAGCGTTAGCGAAGAAGCAGGCCTTTATCGTGCGGCGGAAAGCATCGCTTTGCTGCTCGCCATAATGATTGCCATCGTAAACAGCACCCTGGGGCCTTACGTATCGCAACTTTTCTATGAACAAAAACTGGGCGACCTGCAGAACATCATGCAACGCATTTCAAGATTTGCTTTTATAATGGCCCTACCATTTGTTGTTCTGATGCTGATTGGCGGAGAATGGCTGCTCGCAACCATCTACGGCGACGCTTATTGTAGCGCATACTTGGCGCTTGCGATCTTGCTGATTGGCCAGCTGGTAAACGTGGCCTGTGGATCTGTCGGGTTATTGTTAAACATGACAGGCAACGAAGCATACGTATTTAAGTCGCTGTCAATGGCGTTCGCGATTTCCATGATTCTCTGCGTCGTGCTGATACCTGCTTATGGTGCTTTCGGAGCATCGATAGCGGCTACGATTTCAATGATGTTCTGGAATGTGCTCCAATTGGTCAGATCGATTCGCTTTGTGCGTGTCAATCCGTCCATTCTTTCGACCAGACCGCAGATGACGCCTGAGTAGGATCGATGACCAGCAGGGCAACTCAAACAGACTTCTTCATTGTCGGCGCACCAAGGTGCGGCACCACGGCGATGAGCAGTTATCTCGCCGAGCACGGGCAAGTGAATTTCTCAGACCCGAAGGAACCCCTATTTTTCTGCAGCGATATGCCCGGGGTTCAGCATGCGCGAGATCTAGCAGGCTACGAGAACGATTTCTTTGCCAAATCAAACAGTGAAGTCGACAATCGGCGACTAAGAGGTGAGGGGTCTGTCTGGTACCTTTTCTCGGAAACAGCTATTCCAAATATTCTTGCATACAATCCTGAGGCACATTTTATCGTTATGCTACGCAACCCTGCGGACATGTTGCTATCTTTGCACCAGAAGCTTTTTTTCTTCCTCGATGAAAACGAACCAGATTTTCAGCAGGCATGGGCAATGCAAGATCGTCGCGCCAGCGGCGTAGACATTCCAGATTCATGCCGTGAACCAAAATTATTGTGTTACCGATCTATTGGCATGTTGGGCGCGCAAGTGGAGCGAATGCTTAACGTCGTCCGGCGCTCAAACATTCATTTCATTGCCTATGACGATTTCGCCAGCAATCAGCGCGCCGCCTATGAGGGGGTCCTTCGTTTCCTGGGCTTGGCGGACGACGACAGACAGGAATTTCCAAGGGTAAATGCCAATAGAAAGG
>JAQBYL010000301.1 GCA_027622495.1 Pseudomonadota bacterium | reverse complement strand
GGCCACCGATACCGGAACGCGAATAAAGGTCCACACCCCGCCGTGTTCAGGCAGTTGCTAACAGCGTAAGAGGAGAAAAAATGAGTTCGTCCGAAAGAGCGGAGCCGTTAGATGTAGTTGTGGTCGGTGCAGGGTTCGCCGGCATGTATGCGATCTGGAAGCTCAGGCAGACCGGTCTCAACCTCCGGGTGATCGAAGCGGCCAGCGATGTGGGGGGCACCTGGTATTGGAATCGCTATCCGGGTGCGCGCTGTGACATCACCAGCATGGAATACTCCTACGGCTTTTCCGAAGAACTGCAGCAGGACTGGGAATGGACCGAGATCATGGCCGCACAGCCGGAAATTCTCTCCTACGCCAATCACGTCGCCGACCGCTTCGCTTTGCGCGATCACATCGACTTCAACACCCGCGTCACCGGTGTGCACTACCTCGAAGAAAATAGCCTCTGGGAGATAACCACCGACGCCGGGCAGAGGTACCGGGCGCGTTACTGCATCATGGCGACGGGCTGTCTTTCTGTACCCAATACGCCGGTGATCGAAGGTCAGGACGAGTTTGCCGGTAAGACTTATCACACCGGTAACTGGCCAGCCGAGGGTGTGGATTTCACAGGCAAAACGGTTGGTATTATCGGCACGGGTTCGTCGGGAGTTCAGTCCATTCCGGTGATCGCTCGACAGGCGAAGCACCTGACAGTTTTGCAGCGCACGCCCAACTACAACCTGCCGGCGAACAACGCACCACTTCCCGACGAGTACCGGTCGCGGATCAAGCGTAACTACAAGGAGGTACGTAAGGCCCAGCGACATGCCCAGATCGGGGTCAGTGAATTCAGTCGGGGCCTGGGTGGGCTCGGCAGCAACGCGGAGCCCAAAGAATCCATACTGCAAACTTCGCCTGAAGACCGTGTGCGCGCGCTCGATGAGCTTGGCTTCGAAGCGCTTCGACAGTACAACGATCTGGCGCTCAACCCGCAGGCGAATGAACTCGCCTGCGACATGTACCGCGAACAGGTGCGCCGGGTGGTGAATGATCCGGAAACCGCAGAAGGGCTGATGCCGCGCGATTACGCGTTTGGCTGCAAGCGCCCGGTCATCGACATCGGCTATTACGAGACCTTCAATCGGCACAATGTATCGCTTGTTGATCTGCGCCGCGGTGGGATTGAACGCATTACGTCCACCGGTATACGCACGGCGCAGGGTCACTTCGAGTTTGATGTGCTGGTCTATGCCACCGGGTTCGACGCGATGACTGGCGCGCTTTTGCGCATGGACATCCGGGGCCGCGACGGCCGGACGCTTGCGTCACACTGGGAACACGGGCCGAAGACCTACCTCGGCTTGCAGATGACCGGTTTCCCGAATCTATTTACCGTGACCGGTCCCGGCAGCCCGTCGGTGCTCAGCAACATGGTGGTTTCCGTTGAGCAGCACGTGGACTGGATCAGCGACTGTATCAACTACCTGGATCAGAAAGGGGCAGGCAGCATAGAGCCGACGGCCAAGGCGGAAGACGCCTGGGTCCGTCACGTGTTCGAGATTGCGGACGGCACCATGCTCACCGATGAGAGCTGTAATTCCTGGTATCTGGGCGCGAACATCCCTGGTAAGCCACGCATCTTCATGCCGTATGTGGCCGGTGTGGGCGCGTACGGGGCGCAGTGCGATGCAATTGCAGCAGAGGGGTATCGCGGTTTTGTGATCGGCTGACGCGGCTGGTTAAATCGCTCGTCTTAAAAGTAATGTCTTGCGTGCTGGGGTTTTATGTGCGACCTGCGATTCCTTGTCGAGCACTCTCTTCCTGAATCTGCCGGGCCGCCTGCTTGTTGGCATCGGCAATTTTCTGCATGCCGCCTTCGACCTTGTTGACGTCCCCGATCAGGCGCCACACGGCATGCGCAACGTTGTGCGCAGGCACCTGCTCCATGGCGAGCAGCCATCGTTCGATGTGGGGGTAAGGCTCGAAGCTGGTGCAGTTTGCATACTTGGGTTGATTCTGACCAAGTTCCTCATACGCCGAGATGTCCGCAATGGTTAGCCCATCACCGGCGAGGTAGGCGTTCTCGCCGAGCATGCCGTTTATTATTGTGAGGCATTGCGAAACGATCTCCTGGTTGTTTTCCATGCCGGCAAAAGTATTGCGCCGCAACCACGATGCATCTGGATTACTGACGCCAAAAACACTCGGCCACAGGCGTCGGCTCCAGTGCACGACCAACTCTCTGGTGTTGCGATGATGAAAGTGCAGGTACTGGTTTACCTGAGCCCTTTTATAGAGATCATCCGGCCATAGATCGTTCCAGCCGTGCTTTTCACAGAGGTAGATCAGGATTGCATGGCTCTCCCACAGCACCAGAGTGTCGTCATCGATCGCTGGTATGGTTCCGCGGGGGTTAACCTCTGCCAGGTACTGCGGGGTTTTCGCTGCTCGATTCTGACTGGTCATCACAAACTCGAACGGCAGTTTTTTCATGAGGCAGGTCCACACCACCGCACGAACTGGCTGAGAATTTGGCACGCCGTATATGCGAAGCATCGATCAAGTGGTTCCTTAAAGATGATGACCGTGTGTGAGCTACAGACCGCCGTTCACAGACAGACACTGACCAGTGATCCAGCTCGCTCCAGGTGAGGCCATGAAGACGACTGCGTGGCCGATCTCTTCAGGGGTACCCAACCGTCCGAGCGGCACACGAATCAATTTTTCGAGCGGCGTGTCTGGTGGAAAACTGGTTGAGGCGTTGAAATTTTCGGTGGGAATCGGTCCTGGGCCGATCGCATTGACGCGAATAGCAGGGGCAAGTTCCAGCGCCAGAGTCTGGGTCAGGCTGTTAACGGCGGCTTTGCAAGCAGCATAAGGACCGTTCTTGATCGCACCACTGCGGGCGGCCACCACCACATCCGCCCCGGCATTGGCCAGGCACAGGGCAATACCTCGGCCGATGCCTTTGCCCGCGCCGGTTACCACGGCGGTGAGTCCGCTCAGGTCATAGGGTTGCTGCATGGCTTGAGCGCAGACAGCGAAGGTGGGAAACGCTCCGGTCATCGGTCGTCCTTTTGAGAATACGGGTTTCTTTCGAATATGCCCGTAGCGCCAAAAACGGTCAAGTTAGAGGGCTCGCCCTCTTCAACGCGCTAGAATCGGTCGATGAGCATTTCTCTCTCCAGCGACGACATTCGCCTTGCGATCAGTCTGATGGTCATCGGCCAGCAGTTCCTTCTGGCGCTGCTTCTGTTCAAAGTACAGCCGGTGATCCGTCCTCAGTGGCTCGGTGCGGGTCTGCTGTTTGGGGTGATGGCCTACCTGACGGTCAGTAATCCTGTTCTCAGTGAGGCCACACTTCACTTTCGACCTCTGCTCCTGGCGCTGGCAATCGCCGTCCCTTACCTCCTTTGGGAGTTTGCCGTGGCGGTATTCGAGATCCGTTCGCTGCCTATTCGCTACAGGCTGGTGCTCTACCTGGTACCTCTGGCTACCTGGCTCTTTGTGGTGAATAACGGTGATTTCGATTCGCTGGCCGGAACGGTCCTGGGCGTTGGGAATCGGCTAATCAGCCTCGTTTTGATCGCCTATGGCGTGGTATCCGTGGCGGTCGATCGCAAGCACGATCTGCTGGAACCGCGTCGCAGTTATCGTGCGTTGTTCGTCGGCAGTATTGCTGTGCAGGTTAGTGCGGTCATCATCGTGGAACTGGTTTTGGGTAACGAGGGCGCTGCTGGTTGGCTGGAACTGATCAATGTCGTGGCAATTGCCATGCTCACTGTGATTCTCGGCCTGCCACTTTTGAGTGTGACACAGCAGGTGTTGTGGGGAACAGAAGTCCCCGCACAGGCAACTCTCGACGGGGTACCGCCCGCGGTTCAAGTGCTGAGGCAAGCTCTACAGACCGCCATGCAGGCTGGCTTTTATCGCACCCCCGGTTTGAGCATCAGTGAGTTTGCCGTGGAATTAAAAGTCCCTGAGCATCAGCTGCGCCGGCTCATTAACCAGCATCTCGGCTACCGCAACTTTTCCTCTTTCCTGAATGATTACCGCATACGGGAAGCTCAGGACCGTTTAGCCGACCCCGGATCGGTCAGACGACCGATCCTCACCATCGCCATGGAACTTGGCTACGGCTCAATCGGGCCGTTTAATCGCGCATTCAAAGAGGCTACGGGAGTCACGCCCAGCGATTATCGCCGGCAGAAGCTGGGCAAGGCGCTGGCCGAAAGTGAATAAATCGGTCTGATTTCGAAAACAGCCCGCATCGGCTGTTTCCAGCGAGATCTGCGATCTGCTTGCCTGCAAAACTCCGCACTCCTACATCGACCCGGGAGATTCGGATGCTTCACCTGCTGATCCAGGATTTCGTGGCTGCCTGGCCATCAATCCTGCTTTCTGATTTGCTGCGCTACCTGCTTGCTTCGAGCACACTCGCGCTCATTATTTACGCTGCCCGCCTACGTCTTGCAAAGCGTCGTATTCAGAAGCGGCGTGCCGGTGTAAAAGACATTCGCCGCGAGATCGGCTATTCGCTCCTGACTGTGTTCATTTTTTCGCTGGTCGGGTTTTCCATCTATCTCGGTGCCCGAACCGGTGTATTTCGCGTAGATATCACCAATACGCCAACTTTGTGGATGGGCGTGCTGGAGTTCTCTGTGATGGTGATCCTGCACGATGCCTATTTTTACTGGATGCATCGCACCATCCACCATCCGTGGTTGTTTCGTGCGTTCCACCGTCTGCACCACCGATCGCGTACGCCCACACCGTGGGCTGCGTACGCTTTTGCGCCGTTAGAGGCTTTCTCGGAAGCTGCGTTTCTGCCGCTTGTGCTCCTGGTGTTTCCAACCACCGGGCTGGTGGTGTTCCTGTTCACAACCCATATGATCGTGCGCAATGTCGTCGGTCATGCCGGGGTTGAGCTGTTCCCGAAGAACTGGCTGGCCTGGCCGGTCCTGCGGGCCTTCAACACCACCACGCACCACGACCTTCATCATTCGGAATTCCGCTGGAACTACGGTCTGTATTTCACGTGGTGGGATCAGCTGATGGGTACTGAGCATCCGGAGTATCGAAAGCGGTTCGAGCAGACCACCGTACAAAATCACCCAGAGAAACCAGAGCCGCGGCAGACAGGCAGACGACACGGTCAAGGTGTCCTCATCGTTCTCCTGGCCCTGACCATCGTCGTGGCATCCGGCCATGCTTTTGCCGAGGCAGACACACATGATGTGGAAGGGCAGTGGATCACCCAGAACTTCAGCGCAATCGTTGAGGTTCAGCCAGAGGTCGCGGATGGCCCCCTTAAAGGGACCGTGATCTGGGTACTTGATCTGTCCCGCCAGGGAGTAGTCGGGACTAACCTGTTCATGGACATGAGCCGGGACTCGCAGGGCTGGTCGGGTGGACGGATCTTCAATCCAGAGAACGGCCGCACCTACAAAGGGCGTGTGTCTTTGTCGAACGACAATTCCTTGCTTGTCCGCGGCTGTCTGGGACCATTCTGTCAGACCCAGGTGTGGCGGCGCGTTGAGGCGGTCCTGGCTACACTACCGGCTCGTTGAGCAC
>JAQBYL010000300.1 GCA_027622495.1 Pseudomonadota bacterium | reverse complement strand
CAGAAGGACGATCAACAACAGTGTCCAGATCGCATGCCGAGATACCAGATCGACCCATCGACCAATCAACCTGCTGGCAATCGACCCTGTCACTGCACCGACACTGCACCCGGCAGACCTACCGGTGTGGTTTGCTTTCCGGGCGCAGGCTCTTCGGCGGGTGGATCATCGGGGAGTTCGTCTGACTCATCAAAGAATTCGTCGAAGCCGTCGATGGGTGGTTCACCATCGAAAATCACATACTGACGACGCTGATAGAAGGCTTCGCGCGTGAAGGCATACGGATCGAGGGCGGCAGCATCGCGCACATCGGTCAGCGAAAGGGCGTTGGCGCGGACCGTTATAAGATCCAGACCCGCCATCCAGATTCCATAGGCGTTGCCCAGGATGATCTTCGGTAAGAATGCCTGGATCGTGAGCGATGCAATGTCCCTGGTCGACGTGGGGCCAAACACAGGAACGTAGACGAACTCTGTCCGTGTCACACCCCAGACTGCCAGCGTCTGGCCAATATCTTCATCCTGAAACACAAGACCCGCACGGGACGCCACATCCACCACCCCGCCCAGGCCCAGGGTTGTGTTCATGACGATTCGACCGAGGTCGATTGCGGCAGATTTCGGTTTGCCCTGCAGAAGACCATTAACAACACTGTCGACGCTGCGCAGATTGCGAAAAAAGTTTGTTACGCCGGTTCGAAACCAGCCCGGTGTAATCTTCTGATAGCCCTTCGCAACCGGTTTGAGGGCTTTGCTGTCAATCAGTTCTGTGAGGGCATAGGCCTGGCGGTTGGCGCCTTCAAATGGATCGTAGGTGGCGTACTCGGCACCATCCAGCTGGTACACCCTGACAGCTACGCAACTGTCAGGCACAGCACACTGCTAGTCTTCATCTGCAGCCCGGTATGCCGCAGTGTTGGCTCGAAGTCTCTGCAGTAGAGACGGAAAACCTTCGGTTTTAATAATGCTGTTGTAATCAACCCGACGCAGCGAAAGATCACTGACGCCGTCTGCAACGACGTCAAACACCAGGCCGTTGCGAAAATAATAGTCCAGCGAAACGGCAGGCCCGTCCGATCGCAACAAGTTGGTCTTAACGATCGCACCGGCTTTGCCGTCTACAACTTCCCCGGTCACAAATGTCTGATTGTTGTATCTGACAAACCGATCTGCGTACGTCGCAGCAACGAGGTCATGCAGGACCAGAATGTATTCCTGCCTCTGCGGGTCAGACAATTCTTTCCAGGTGCTCCCAACGCTGATCCTGGCCACCGTGGGCAGATCAAAAAGCATCGCTACACCGTTCATCAGGTCCGCATGGCGATCATCAAAACCCGCCTCCGCTTTCATCACGCGTATCAGAACCGCATGAAAATCTTCTACGAGCGCAGACGGTGTCTGTTCAGCAGAAGCGTCCGGCGCCAGCGTTGCCAGAACCAGAACAACCGCGCACACAAGCGCTTTCAATCCACTAACACCAGGCTGAGCCACGGTACGTAGGTAATCAGCGCGAGCGCAACCAGCAGAACGACCATGAATGGCCAGCACGCGAGGTATACTTCGAGCAGCGGTTTTTTGAAACGATAGCTTGAGATAAACAGGTTCATGCCGACCGGTGGTGTGAAGTAGCCGATCTGCATATTTGCCAGAAAAACGATCCCCAGGTGAACCGGGTGAACACCATAACCAATCGCTACGGGTAATATCAGTGGCACCATGATCACCAACGCAGAAAAGATATCGAGCACTGCACCAAGCATTAGCAGCACAATATTCAACAGCAGCAGAAAAGCCAGTTGACTTTCGATATGCCGTTGCATGAAGTCAAACAGCGCCTGCGGCACTTCCGCATCAACCATGAAGTTAGCGAATGCAAAGGCAACGCCAAGAATCAACAGGATGCCGCCAACCATGACCATCGATCTGACCATCACCTGCGGGAGTTTGCGCCATGGAACATCTCTGTAAAGTAATGTTTCTGCAATCACCACATACAGAGCAGTCACCGCGGCCGCTTCCGAGATTGCGAAGTATCCGCTGTATATACCGCCGAGCACCACTACCGGCAAGGGTAACTCCCAGCGCGCTGCCACCAATGCTTTACCAACGGCCGGCCAGGTAAACGGGATGCGCGGTATCTTGCCCCCGCGATGGTGCCAGAGGGTCCAGCCGATCAGCAGACCGAACATCAGCGAAAATGGGATCAGACCGGCAAGAAACAGGTCAACCACAGTGAACGTTTCTTCAAGCTCCATCTGCTGAACCACAACCGCATACAGGATGAGCGGCACTGATGGCACCAGCAACAGACCGAGGCTACCCGACGTGGTCACCAGGCCCAGTCTGAAGCGTTCGCTGAAACCCGAATTCACAAGCGAAGGAAATAACAAAGCCCCCAACGCAACTATGGTAACCCCTGATGCTCCGGTCAGAGCGGTAAATATCGCGCAGACACCAAAAGCCACAACCGCAAGACCGCTCGGCATCCAGCCGAACAGGCTCTGTGCCAGACCCACAAGCCGCTGCGATGTCCGTGCCTCAGACAACATATAGCCGGCAAAAGTAAACAACGGAAGTGCGACCAGAAGTGGCGTATCAACAATCCGATAAAGTTCGATGGAAACGATGGCAAGGTCAATATCCGCACTCAGAAAGCCGAGCATGGCAGCACCCATGAGCACCGCAAAAAGCGGTGCGCCACACACGGCTGCAACAATCAGTACCACAATCCCAAGCCAGATCATGGCGGATCAAACGTGTGGAGCAGGTAACGCAAACTCATCATCCCCATGCCGACAGGCAGGATGGCTTCCCCAATCCAGGCTGGGACAGACCCGAAGACAATCGCCTGATCCTGATACTCAAACAGCACAAACTGGTAGCTGTACCAGGCAAAAACACCAAGGATCACGCTGGTGAAGAGGCAAGTAAATCGTCGCAGCCAGCGAATCTGCACCGGCTTCAGAAAACGCGTAATCACATCCATGCGGATGTGATCGTCGGTTCGCGAGGCGACCAGTGCCCCCACCACCGCAATCCACAGCACCATGATGCGCACCAGTGAATCGCCCCACAGAAGTCCAGTGTCAAACAGATTACGGGCGATCACCTGGTAGGCGGCGATCACGATCATTCCGCCGAGCAGCGCAACCAGCAGCGCAGTTTCGGCACCGTAAACGATGGCGCGTAGGCGGCTAACGAGCCCCATCGCGCAATTCGGCCAGATGTTGCAACAGACTCACATAAAGATCTTCAGACACAAAACCATCTTCTACCATCTTCACCGAGGCACGATCCGCGTAGGCCTGCCACTCCGCCACCTCAGCAGCCGGGGCCGGAGCCCAATTCAGACCCTGCGATTTGAGAGCTGAGATCGCCCGCAGATGATCACGACGCGCATCTGCATCCACAGTGTTCACAGCTTTGGTAAATTCTGTGCTCATGATTTTCTGATCGGCCTGGTCAACTTTGCTGTACTGACGCTCGCTCAGGGTGAACAACCCATAGACGTACAGCAGTGGCAGATCCAGAACATGCTTCAAATGAGTGTGCCACTGCAGCGCGATGGCACCCACCGGCGGGACGGCGACGCCGCCAATCAGACCGGTCTGCAACCCGGCCAGAACATCAGCAATCGACAGCGGGATCGGGGATATCTCAAACGCCTGTAATGTCCGCGCAGAACCCAGATCCCCATCCGGCACCCAGACCTTCTGAGTCCTGACATCGGCAACACTCGAGAACTCTTTCTTTGCCATCGCATAGGCAAAACCAACCTCGGTTATGCCGAAGGCGACAAAACCGTTGGCTCGAAGGCCGGCCAGTAGAACCGGATCCATGCGTGCACGCACATAGTCGACCTCTTCGTTGGAGCCGAACACCATGGGCAGATTGTAAAGTTGTATATCGGTGTAGTGCTGGGTGAGCCCGCCGGCCGTGATCACTGCACCGTGGAGTTGACCGACATGGATCTTTCTGAGAACCGTCTTGTCATCTCCCATCACCCCACCGGGATAAAACTTGAAGGTAACCCGGCCAGCCGTTTGTCGCTCGATCTCAGCGGCTGCCTGGCGCAGCACTTTTACCCAGGCTGAACCATCTGGTGACAGTGTGGCGATCTTGAACGTCAACGCCTGGGCCAGCGGCGCAACAAGCAACGCAGCGGCGGTTACCGCGGTCGCCAGGGCCAGCTTAAAAGTAGTCATCAGCAGTCTCCAGTAAGTCCACGGCGCGCTGTTGGGCAACCGTGTTAATCAGCGTCAGACCCGGCTGCCGGGGGTCACTCGCCAGCACCTCACGCAGCAGGCGGTCATGTAACTCACGATCAAACACCAGTCGACCATACTGATCAGCGTACATGACCTTGGTGAGCAGGTGGCGCCCACCCGAGATCTGCACCGCTTTTTCGAAATGCACCCGCCCTATCTCTGGTCTGCCACCCAGCGCCGGCGGGAGCAGAGTTTCAAAGACGCCCATGTACAGATGCGCAGCGCCGTAGTCGTAGCGCTCATCGAGCTCAATCAGTCGCTGCATGAGCAGCTTTACCCTGGCTAACTCAGCGATTGCATTGAAGTCATCGGAATTGGCCTGAATCCAACCGGCCCACGCACTGCCCAGACCGTGAATCAGCACCACGTCTTTCGCCGTGCGCGCGGCGACCCAGTGTTCGAAATCAACAAACGCAATGGTGGCCAGATCACAGCCACGAGCGGCGACACAGGCGGCTCGCATGGCCTGGCTTCTGGCCTTGTCAGCCATCAGCCGGGCGCGGTTTTCGTCGCTGATGAAAGCAGCCGCGTAGGCGCCGTTCAACGAAGCCGCCGTCAGCAGCAGGTCGACATTATCTGGCGAGTTTTGCAGCAACCCATCAATCAGGATCAGGTAAGCGGGCGCGCCCTCCCGAACCACATCGACATCGGGGTTATCGAGGATCGCAGCAGAAAGATCACTCGCGAGCCCTTGTGTCACCGAATTCAGCATCGACGCACAGCCACAAACCATCAACAGGATCGGTATGGCGGCGACGGCCTTCAGGCCGGTCAATGTCATATTTTCCCTAAACTGCACAATCGGGGCGCATTTAAGCCATGGCGGGCACGCAAATCAACCATTCGCAGGACAAAGAAGTCCTGCGAATGGTCAGCGGTTCATTGATCGAGGTTGGCCTGCACGGTTTCAAACACGGCTTCCATTGGTGGTCGCTCGCGATAGCCGGGTATGGCAAATTTGGCCAGAATTTCGCCGCTGCTCGACAGATAAAAAATGCCCGGATGCGGTATGCCGTAGCCACGGTGGCCGGCTTCATACTCTTCGTTGCGTATGCCGAAGCCGTTTACGTGGTGGACATCCTCATCGCGAAGCAGCACGTAGCCAAGATTCTGTTCTGTCTGGAAGGCTTTGAGGATTTCCACCGAGTCGTAGGTCATCGCCGCGACATTCACACCGATGGCGTCAAACTTTTCGACCCAGGTTGCCAGTTGCACGAACTGGTGTTTGCAGAAGGGTCACCAGTCAGCCGACCGATTCATGAATAGCAGCAGACCATGCTCTCCCGCCAGCGA
>JAQBYL010000299.1 GCA_027622495.1 Pseudomonadota bacterium | reverse complement strand
ATGGTCTACGTGCCCGATCGTCCCCACATTCACGTGCGGCTTCTTTCTCTCAAATTTCGCTTTGGACATTCGTCTTCCTCAATGCCTTAAAGTTGTCAAACAGCCTCGTTCGTCCAGTTGCCCGATCACTCGCTCAAGACAACCTCAACAATATTGGTGCTCACAATCGGATTCGAACCGATGACCTCTTCCTTACCAAGGAAGTGCTCTACCGACTGAGCTATGTGAGCGTTCATCCCGCCTCGCTATGCCACCCGTCGCCTTCAGAACCGCTCTGGAGCGGGTAGCGGGGATCGAACCCGCGTCATCAGCTTGGAAGGCTGAGGTTCTACCGCTGAACTATACCCGCCGGTTTACCGATCTTTTTTCTTACACCAGACCTGTGCTTGTTCTGGCCGCTACCTCGCAGTTTGGTGGTGGGGGAAGGATTTGAACCTTCGAAGGCTGAGCCGTCAGATTTACAGTCTGATCCCTTTGACCACTCGGGAACCCCACCAATTACGATTTCCCAACGTAAGGAAGCCCCTGCATCGGCAGCTTTGGCTGTAAACGCAAAGACGTACTTTTACTTTTAAAAACAATAACCTAGTCTAACTGAAACACCCCAAAGCGTTTGCTATCTGGTATTCCCTATCACCCCTCGACCGCCATCACCCTGGTGCCGCCACCAAGAGTCGAACTCGGGACCTTCTCATTACAAGTGAGCTGCTCTACCAGCTGAGCTATGGCGGCTAAAATGGGGTGCGAATGTTATAGAAACTCTTTGGGACGCGCAACGGCTTCGCAGAGACCATTTGGTTCGGGCTTTGGTTGCGCTTGCGCATTCAGGTACGCCTCGAGGTGAAAAACCTGGTGATTGCGGTTGAGTTCTTCCACTGAAACCGGGTACCCCAGCGCCGAAACGGCCTGCAGATGGGCATCCGCCAGCGCCCGGCTCGTGTACACGCCCACAGACAGACTGTTGCGCAGCGGTCCCGCCGTGATCACCTGATTGTCGATATCCTGGCTGCGCAAGGTCTCTTGTGTAAGTCGTGCTGCCTCGATCGACGCATGTGGACCCACGTGCAGCAGATAGTCGGGGTCGCTTTTAATCGTGCGTTGCACGATCTCCGCCTGCGCGATCAGACCAGCCAGAGACTTCTGCACGTCCTGAGCAGCAGCCGCGCTTTCGAACGGTCCCCAGCGCAAACACAAGATCTTACCAGCCTCGCTTTCAGCACTCTCGTTGACCAGCTTCAGGGTGGGTTGCAGATCCGGCGAAGGGTCGGAAACCGTGGCCTCGGGATAACCCACAAACAGACCAGCAAAAATGAGATTAGCCAGCAGCAGGGCAACCACCCAGGCTCTAACACCGACGAGCAGGTTAAACATGTGCCGTTCCCCGCGAACAATGTAGCGGTAAAAAGGCTTTCGTCAGGCTTGTTGGCATAATGTCATCACAATTTTCGCAAGGAGACTTCACCGGCAGAAAATTGCTTTTCGCCATCAGCGGTCTGCATCTTCAGTTCACCGCCCGGTGAAACACCGCAGACTACGCCCTCTAATTCGATCTCTCCCTGAAGCAGTAGAGCGCGTTGCCCGTGAAAAGCATGCCTTTGATTAAACTCACCGACCATGGAAGCAAAACCCGTCTGCTCGAAGGCCCGAACCCGCCGGTAGACGGCACCAAGCAGGTCAGCGACCAGCTCGGATCTGTGGGTGGTGACGCCCAGCTGGCGCAGGTCGACAACCGGCTGATCGATCTGGCGCCTCACAGATTCCGCCACTTCGACGTTCATACCGATACCAATTACCGCCTCCACACCCGCCGGGCGCCGCACCACCTCAATGAGTATGCCGCCGAGCTTGGCCCCGTTTACAAGAAGGTCGTTGGGCCACTTCAGTTCAACATCAAGACCACTCCTGGCGAGACAGTCCGCACCTGCGAGGCCGATGGCTAGACTCAATCCACCCAGTGCTGAAGGCTCGAGCGCAATTCCAATCCCCGCCGACACGGCGAGATTGCAGGCAAACGGGCTGAACCACGCACGACCGCGGCGGCCGCGCCCCTGGATCTGCAATTCAGCTACATGGACCATTCCGTCTACGCTGCAGGATTCGGCGAGCTCCATGAGTCGTTTGTTAGTGGAATCCACCGCCCGCCAGATTTTCAGTTCCTGCAACCAGGCCGCCGCCGCTGTATCGAGCCGTGCTGCAACCCGATCCTGCTCGAGCAGTTGCGTTCCCGGCGCGAGCATCAGACGATCCGATCGCACAACCAGACCCAGCGCATTCCAATCGAGCTCGTGTTCGGCGAAAGCGTTCGCTTGCAGGGACTGCTTTTCGATGAGCCGGGTGAGCAGTTGATCAACCTTTATATAATCTGGCGTCATGATGCTATCCGCGCGCATTCGTATCTGGACCGCGTATAGCGATACAGCATCTTCAGATTCCCGACCAGCAATGGGTTGTGCCGGAGCATGAACGGATACCAGGTGACCACTTCATCATAACGCCCTTCACGATAGGCCCTTTTCATGATCGATCTGCCTCTTTGAGCCAGATAACGACTCAGGAACTTCTGATAGCTCGGTGCCAGCAGCGGGTGCTGGAAGATCACATCCACCACCACGGATTCCACATGCCCTGCCCAACTGGTGCGGGTCCGCAAACTGTCTTCGCGCCGGTGAGCAAGCGCGGTGGGTTCCGGAACAATGACCGGTGTTTCGCGAGTAAGAAGAACCGCAAAGAGGGCTACGTCCTCACTTACCGGAAGGGTCGGGTCGAACCGGAAATCGTCAAACAGGCTCCTGCGCCAGCACATGTTAGAGATGTTGCCCAGGTGGAGCTTCTTTTCCAGGTAGTCCACAAAACATTGTTCAGCGCTTGCGGGCAGAGTCACGTTCCGTTCCCGTACCCGTCCATCACGCTCCCAGCGACTGCCACCGATCAACCAGTTGGTGTCCGGCTCGATAAACTTTGCATAATTTTCAAGCGCATCGGGGCTGAGTTCATCGTCTGCATCGAGGAATATCAGATACTCACCCCGGACATTCTCTATGCCTGTGTTCCGCGCTGTGGAGACGCCCCCGTTGGTTTTGTACAGATATCGGAATACATCGAGGTACTCGTTCGTGAACTGCTCACATACACGCGCGGTCTCATCAGTGGACCCGTCGTCGACCAGCAGTACTTCCAGCAACACAGCACCGTCCGCTGACGTGCGCTGGGCAAATGCAGACCCCACTGAACGGTGCAGAAACCGACTGTCGTTGTAGCAGGGGATCACGATCGAAAACGTAGCGTTCATAGGACGCGAATGTTACAACAACCCGGAAATCAGGATATGGCACATCAGTGATCGGGATTGTTGATCGTTACGTCGGACGGGTTGTGCTCGTTGCCATCCTCGCTGTTCTGATCGCCTTTCTGGCACTCCTGAGCATTTTTGCCCTCATCGAAGAACTTGGCGAAAACGAACCCGGGTACACATTCAGCAACGCCCTGACCTACATTTTTTTAACGCTGCCCAGGCGCACATACGAGCTGATCCCGTATGTTGCATTTCTCGGCAGTCTGATCGGTCTGGGGCACCTTGCCGCGAACCAGGAACTGGTGGCGTTACGCGCGGCCGGTATGTCGATTGTCCGTTTGTACCGAGGTCTTCTATGGGTCCTTTGCATCATCCTGGTCGGCGGATTTCTGATCGGTGAATACCTCGCACCGCAGGGTGAACAGATCGCCGAAACCGGAAAGCTGAAACAGCAACATGGCAACGAGGCAATCAAACTCAAAGAAGGTTACTGGTATCGCGAAGACGGTATGTACATGCGTGTCGACGCAATCGATGGACAGGGTGTGCTGTGGGGCGTTGCGCAACACAAACTGGATACCGACGGCGAACTTTCATACAGCCGCATCGCCCGCAAGGCGCAGCACGTGCCAGCCCAGGAGACAACCAAAGCCCACTGGATGCTGTATGACGTTGTCGAAACCATGAGGCAGGACGGGGTGCTGACCACACGCAAAGCCGACCGCATCATCTGGAACAGCGACGTTCAGCCAAGCCTGCTGGGGGTGAAGGTCTTTATTGATGCCAACAAGCTTTCTGTGAGTGATCTGTTCTACCAGATCGACTACATGAAACGCGAAGATCTACATGCGCAACGCTACCAGCTGGCGTTCTGGAGCAAGCTGTTGCAGCCGCTCAGTGTGATCGGCCTGACCCTGCTGGCCATGGTGTTCGTGATGGGGCCACTCCGATCGGTCAGCATCGGGGCTCGACTCGCCGCTGGAATTCTAACCGGTCTGGTCTTCAAGTACTTTCAGGATATGTTCGGTCCAATCTGCGTGGTGTACGGTTTACCCGCCGTGATTGCGGTGTTAATCCCGATTGCGATCTGCTGGATCGTCGCCATCATCGGGATCAGGAAGGTGCAGTAAGGAGCAACAAAACGGCAATGGGCCCGTCATGGCTTCCCGTTGCCTTTTACCGCGGTGTCAGCGGTGTGGATACCGTATCGACATTCAGCGGAAGCCCACCACCAGCCGTGTCGGAAAGCACGATTTCCAGGGTGGTACCTGCCGAAAGCGTGAGTATTTCTGGACCATGAAGCTCGGTGTCATTCCCGGCGCGTGTAATCACCAGGTTATAGTCTCCGGGGGCGATGAAAACCGTACCCTTGTTCCCGAGAACAAGGCTTACGAAGCTTGCCTGCTTATCCGCGGTGGTTTCCCCCGGCCCGAGCAGGTACACATCAACCGGGCCTAAGGAACCCGAGCCATGTACCAGGACGATCCGATCCAGATCTGGAACCGGACGATCGTCGGTGAACGCAAGGGTTCCAACCACCGTATTCAGGTCATTTTGTGCCTCATCGCTGGCAAGCCCACCAAGGTACAGTGTTGCCTTCGACCCGGGAAAAACATTGACCGCGACCTGATAAATAGCGTCGACATTATTGTTGAATGGCGTGATGTCGACAGCCAGATTGAGCATGCCTTCGGCTGCACTTGATAGTGGCGAACGGGTCTCAAAGTCCACATCGCTCAGTGTCGGCGCGTTGGCTAAACCACCCAGATACACATCGATCGAGGATTCGTCGGCGATCAGGTTAACGATTTCAATTTCAGACGGTTGAGACGCATTGACAAACGGGGACGATGATCTTTGAACCTGAAGCAGACTGACCTCATCGCCGCCGTCCCCGAAATACTTAACCAACGGCACATAGACGCGGGTGTTCAGCGCTATGGTCGTCAGACCTGAATCAAACAACACAGTTGCACTGTTGCCCTGAGGGGTAACCCGCAGCTGATAGTTGTCGCCTGCGTCGAGGGTCAGCAGCGGCGACATTTGCGGATACGCCAACGACGCGATCGGTGTTGAACTGGAAAGATCGGCGCCGAAGTCCGTGAGGTAGATATCTACAGCCTGAAACCCTGCAACCCCATGCAGAAACTGAGCCTGAGGGGGCACTTCCAGCGCCGACCCGGACGGTGGCACAGATACCCCAAAGGAGTAGTCCGGATTCTCTATAACGTAACCGGCCAAACTAAACCGTAGTTCCTCTGCTGCGATATCGATCATAGAATTTCCTGCTGTAATCAAC
>JAQBYL010000298.1 GCA_027622495.1 Pseudomonadota bacterium | reverse complement strand
AAATCGACGGGCTTGGTCTTGTAGTAATTTTCGAGCATGAAGTTGTGATACTCCATGACTTCACTGAGCTTGGCGGCAAAACCCTGCCAGTAAAAAAAGTCTCCCAACCGCACGCCGCGTCGAGCTGCTTTGTCTTCGTAGGCCGGACCTATGCCACGTCCGGTGGTGCCGATCTTCTGCGATCCTCGCGCCTCTTCGCGGACCCGATCGAGTTCCACGTGATAAGGCAGGATCAACGGACAAGCAGGCGATATTTTCAGGCGATCGCGCACCGGGACATTACGTTCCTCAAGTGCTTCGACCTCCTGCATCAGCGCGTGTGGTTCGAGCACCACACCATTGCCGATTACGCACAGAACACCGGGCCGCAGAATACCGGAGGGAATCAGATGGAGAACCGTTTTGACCTTGTCGATCACCAGCGTGTGACCTGCGTTATGGCCGCCCTGAAAACGCACCACGGCAGCGACCTCTTCGGTCAGCAGGTCGACGATTTTGCCTTTGCCTTCATCGCCCCACTGTGTGCCGATCACAACGACATTGCGTCCCATACGCTTAATTGCTCCTGTACCTACACATCAGATACATCAGGTTGAAGTCTCTTCGATGGCCTGCAGTTGCCATGAGCCATCGATCCACACCAGTTTTCGATTGCATTCTCCCGGGGCTTTCTCGTCATTGGTGAGCCCCACGATTACCCGCTCACCAGCCGCACGACATTGAGCAACCGCATCAAGCAGTTGATCGCGATTGGCGACCACGTTCGGCGCCCAGATCGACAGAACCGGTTGGCCATTGCGATACTGTAACTGCGTAAGGTTAACGTCGAAACCGGTGGCCGGGCGTGCCCGACCAAACACTTTACCGATACCGTCGTAGCGGCCACCGCGTGCAACCGAGCGCCCCTGGTCTGCGTGAAATGCCGCGAACACAGGCCCATTGTGATAGCCGTAACCGGCAAGTTCTGCCAGATCAAAACGAACTTCCACCTGCGGCGCTCGCGCGCGGATGCGGCTGGCCAGATCAGGCAGCACATCGAGTGCCTGTACGACCCCGCTCGGGGCCGAAGCAAACTGTTGGCGGGCTCGCTTGAGGGCATCATCGCGACCCATCATGGCCGGGAGCGCAATCAGCATGTCTGTCAGATCCGACGCAGGCAGCAGTTGCCGGATATCGGTTTCAGATTTGTTCTGTACGGCGGCGAACAATGCACGCTCGGTGGTTGCGTCCAGCGCAAGACCCGCTGCCAGCGCCTGGTAGATGCCCATGTGACCGAGCACCAGAACCGGTGATTGAATGCCCATGGCTGCGAGCACTTCGATCATCAGTGCAATCACTTCGGCATCCGCTTCAAGGCCGGCAACGCCAAAAATTTCAGCACCGGCACGGAACGGCACCCTCGACTCCAGCACACCCATCGGTTTGGCGTGCACAACGCTACCTGCGTAACACAGACGCTGAACCCGGTGGGCATCATCGCCTTTTTCGGGCACCAGACTGTGCGCATCGATGCGAACCGCCTGACTGGTCATGTCGGCGCGAACCCCCATCATGCGGCCACTCTGCTGGTCGATGACCTTGAGCGTCTGCAGGTCCAGATCGCTGCCGGTTTCAAGCAGCAGCGCGTCGGTGTATTCGATCAGTGGGGGTTCTACGTAGTCGAAGCCCCATCGATTAAAAATATCGAGCACTTCGCGCCGGACGAGCTCCAGGATTCGCGCGCGGGGCGGCAGCAATTCCTCCACCCCTGGGGGTAAACGCCAGTTGTTGTTCTTCACTGTTTTGCCGATTCGAAGTGGTCGGTTCCCGCGGTGTTTAAGCCGTCAGGAACCGGGTGTTTTATTTTTGAGGTACTTGAAAAACTCGCTGCTGGGGTCGAGAACAAGCAAATCACCCTTGTTGCCAAACACCTTTGCGTACGCGTTTATGCTGCGATAAAACTCGTAAAATTCCGGGTCTTTGTTGAAGGCGTTGGCGTAGATTGCCGCAGATTTAGCATCCCCTTCACCGCGCTGCTGTTCAGACTCGCGATAGGCTTCTGCCGATATCACCACCGTCTGCCGGTCTGCATCTGCTCGGATACCGAGTGCCAGCTCACGCCCCTGAGCGCGGTACTGCCGGGCCTCAATCTGCCGTTCAGAGTTCATCCGTTCGTAAACAGAAGAAGAAACATCCGGCGGCAGGTCGATCCGCTTGACCCGCACATCGATCACCTCCACACCCATGGCGTTGAGCATGACCAGGTTCAGATCGTTAGTCAGCTCCTGCATCAGCTGATCGCGTTCACCCGAGATGACTTCGTGCATGTCGCGGCGGCTGATCTGGTTTCTTAAACCCTCGTTCACCCGCTCTTCGATAACCTGCCGGGCGCGACGCTCATCCCCACTACTGGCGGTGTAATACTTCTGTACGTCTTTGATGCGCCACTTGGCGAACGAATCGACGATCAGGGGTTTCTTTTCGAGGGTGAAATAGGTCTCTGCCTGGGAGTCCAGGGTTAACACGCGGGCATCGAAGATTTTTATGTCTTCTGCAATCGGAATTTTGAAGTGCAGGCCCGGTTCCACATCGGCGCGGGTTACCGCACCAAAACGCAGCAGGATCGCGCGCTCCGTCTGTTTAACAATAAATACCGAGTTTGCGGTGACAAACAGAGCACCCAACACAATGATGGCAACGATTAAATTTCTAGCGCTCATTTGCGGCTACCTCTATCTTGAGTCGCGCGGACGGGTGGAAGCGCGATTGTTCACTTCGCGGACGATTGCATCCGCGATATTGCGAACTGAATCCTGACTGATCCCGTCACCGTCGAGCTGACTCTGATTCATGATCCGGTCGAGCGGCAGGTACATCAGGTTATTGCCACCTTCTACATCAACCATGATCTTGGTGCTGTTGCTCAACACGGACTCCATGGCGTCGAGATACAACCGGTCTCTTGTGACATTTTTTGCAAGCGAGTACTGCCCCAGGAGTTTCTCAAAGCGCTGGGCTTCACCTTCTGCCCTGGCGACCACCTGTTCCCGGTAGGCATTGGCCTGTTCGATCTGTTGCTGAGCATCACCGCGCGCATCGGGGATCACACTTTCGGCATAGGCGCTGGCCTCGTTGATGATCCGTTGCTCGTCTTCTTTGGCTTTTTGCACATCGTTGAATGCGTCGCGAACCTGGGTTGGTGGTGCACTCTGGTCGATGTTGACCTTGCTCACATTGATCCCGGTGCCATAAGCGTCGAGATAACTCTGAAGGCGTTCCTGCACTTCCACCGCAATCGCGGCGCGACCATCAGTAATCACCTGGTTCATGCGCGAACTTCCAGCAACGTGGCGCAGCGCGCTTTCGGTTGCATGGGCCAGACTGATCTTGGGGTCCCGCACGTTAACAAGCCAAGCCACCGGGTTTTCGACGACATACTGAACCGTCATGCTGATATCGACGATGTTCTCGTCTTCGGTGAGCATCAGCCCCTGATGCTGATGGGACTGAACCTGACTGACGTTGACCTTTTCAACTACATCGATGACTGGTGGATTCCAATGAACCCCAGGCAGGATCACTTCATCCTGCGCCGCACCGAAACGAAACACTACGCCGCGTTCGGCCTGGTCAACCTGATAAATCCCTAACGCAACATACACCAGAATCGCAACAACAAGCCCGAGACCAAGCATGCCGCCTGATATCCCCGCGCCGCGCGAACCGCGGTCACCGCCGCCGCCACCTGTTCTGCCGAAGATGCCTGAAAGCTGCGATTGCAGCTTCTTGAAAGCTTCATCCAGATCGGGTGGACTCTGATTGCCGCTGCTGTTCCAGGGGTCTTTGTCACCCCCGCCAGGTTCGTTCCACGCCATTGATCGCTCCGTTATTCATGCATACTGCCTGCTAAAGGCGAAATTCTATGGACCGGTTCGTCGCTTCGCAACATACCATCCCGACCCGGTAAGACAACATTGGGGGTGTTTTCGAGCCGCGCAAGGGTGCGCGTATCAACCCGTATTTTCAAGGATATTCGACCATCCTCGGTCAGCAGCTCTTCGAGCACCGCCCCTTGACTATACAACCATGCCCGCACGTCACCTGCATTTGCGGGCAGTACCACCAGTTGTGCTGCGTGCGCAACACCGAGTTGTTCACCGATCTGATTGATCAACTGCTCAACCCCTTCACCAGTGCGAGCACTCACTCTGCTCGCAGGTTTGCTCAGCCCGTCGACAAGCAGCGAGTGCGGATCAGCAAGCAGGTCGCACTTGTTTAGAACAATGAGGCTCGTAACCGCGCTTGCACCGATTTCTGCGAGGACTTCATTCACCTGCCGGATGCGCAGACCCGGGTCTTTGTCACTCGCGTCAACAACATGCAGCAACAGATCCGCATTGGCCACTTCTTCGAGTGTTGATTTAAACGCATCGATCAGTGTGTGCGGCAGATTGCTCACAAAACCAACCGTGTCTGCCAGCACGACTTCCCCCACGCCGGGGATGTCGAGCTTGCGCATGGTCGGATCGAGCGTTGCAAAAAGTTTGTCTTCGGAATCTACCGACGAGTGCGTAAGGCAATTAAACAACGTGGACTTGCCCGCGTTGGTATAGCCGACAAGAGAGATCGTCACAGTTTCTGACCGCGTCCTGCGTTTGCGGCTGCGCTCACGGCGACCGGCCACCTGATCAAGGCGCTCTTCGGTCTTTTTGATCATTTCGGCGAGCATGCGCCGGTCGAGTTCCACCTGTTTCTCACCGGCACCCCGCATGCCGACCCCGCCTTTCTGACGATCGAGGTGAGTCCAGCCTCGAACCAACCGGGTCTGTGCATGCTTGAGCTGTGCAAGCTCAACCTGTAACTGACCTTCGTGAGTTTTGGCGCGATCGGCAAAAATCTTGAGGATGACTTCTGTGCGGGTCATTACTCTGACCCCAAGTTCAGTTTCCAGATTACGTTGTTGACCGGAGCGCAACTCACGATCCACCAGCAGCACATCCGCACCACTGTCTTTGACGCATTCCTTCAGGTCGCTGAGCCTGCCTTCACCAATAAACCAGCGTCGATGTGCCGCCTGCCGCTCTACCGTCATCTGCGCAACCTCATCGATGCCCGCTGAGCGGGCAAGCTCAGCAAACTCGTGCGGATCGGAAACCGGCTCGGATTTCAGACGAAGATGTAGTAACACGCCTTTGTTACCGACTTCTAAACGATCAATAAACAATTCTATCTGCTCGGTTGAACCGCGAAGTTACCTTCGCGACGCCGGCGGGGAGGGCTGGTTTCAGTGCTCGGTGTCACCGTCAGATGTTTCATCCCCGCCACCGCTTATGCGGATGTTGCGTGACGGTACCACCGTAGATATTGCGTGTTTGTAGACCATCTGGCTGACCGAGTTCTTCAACAGAAGAACAAACTGGTCGAACGATTCGATCTGACCCTGCAACTTAATGCCGTTGACCAGATAGATCGATACCAGAACCCGTTCCTTGCGCAAGGTATTCAGATAAGGGTCTTGTAGCGAGTGCCCCTTTGACATGGCCGTTCCTCCATTAATGGCGTCTGGCATCTTCCCTGACGTCTTTCTTATTAGCTGGCCGGCCAACTATGGCGACGTGGTC
>JAQBYL010000297.1 GCA_027622495.1 Pseudomonadota bacterium | reverse complement strand
ACCACGGTCAGACGGATGTCCCGGCCACCTGCACCGCTGGCAAGCATTTCCTTTACCCGACCACGGTGGCCCGGGTTGATCCAGACACCACGGCCACGCTGAAACACTTCGCTGAACTTCTGCGTTGCAAGACCAACCGTGGGTGTGTAGACCACTGGCATCAACTCTTCCAGATGATCCATCAATACGCGGTAAAAGAGATATTCGTTACGATCCTGTAACGATGTCAGTTCCCGGTATTTGGCCAATGGATCGCTGATCGAGGCCAGGGTCTGATAGATCCGCTGGGCCTGCTGATCCTGGGTATTGATCGCCGGCGGGAGCAGAGCTTCCAGGCAGTAACGCTTGCGTTGTTCCGCAGTAAACGCGCTGCCTCTGTTCAACAGAGGCGAACGCAACAGGGCCTGACCGCGCAGATCGGTTGATACTTCCATTTATATCTAACCCGCTGACGCGAGCAGGTCGGGCAATTTGTAGCCCTGTGCTTCAAGGTTAGCGCGGACGACTTTCTTGTCCATCTTGCCGGTTGATGTCAACGGGATCGTATCGACGTATAACACGTCGTCGGGCAACTGCCACTTGGCAAAGGCCTTGGCGCAATGATCGATGATGGTTTGTCTGTCGACCTTCGCATCCTTCGCCAGAACCACAAGGGCTACCGGCCGTTCATCCCACTTGGGATGTGGTTGTGCAACCACACAGGCCTGCGCAACACCGGGAACCGCAACGATGTGATTTTCCAGGTCAACAGACGATATCCACTCGCCACCGCTCTTAACAAGGTCTTTCGAGCGGTCACTGATGATCAGATATTCCTCGGGATCAATCTTCCCGACATCACCGGTTATGAGCCAGCCGTCGTGAAATTTTTCTGGTTGAGGATCGTTGTAGTACTCGGAGCATATCCACGGCCCACGGACCAGAATTTCACCGACTGTTTCGCCATCGTGAGGCAGGCGTTTGAAGTTTTCGTCGAAGATGTCGAGCTCCAGACCCGGCATCAGCTGGCCCGCCTTGGCTACGTTCTCGAACTGCTGATCAACGGACAGAGTGAGCTGCGAACGTTTCATGACCTTGCGTGACAGAGTTGCCAGCGGTGAAGTCTCGGTCATCCCCCAGCCCTGAATCATCTCGACACCGAGTTCATCATAAAACCAGCGGATCAGCGAAGGCGGCGGTGACGAACCGCCGCAGGTCAGGCGCGAGAGATGGGAAAGGTCATACTTGCCCGGATTCGCCTGAATCAGGCCTCTGACACCCTGCCAGATTGTCGGAACGCCAGCTGACAGGGTCACTTTCTCAGACGCCATCAGATCGATCAGACGAACCGGGTCCATGAAGCGATGCACCATCACCTGCTTGCAGCCAAGCATCAGCGCCGACCAGGGCACACCCCAGCCCATCGCATGGAACATGGGCACAATGCCGCAGATGGTATCGGTGGCAGACAGACCCATGCTGTCGGTCATGCACTGGGCCATGGTGTGCAGATACTGCGATCGGTGTTCGTACTCGACCCCTTTCGGATTGCCGGTGGTGCCACTGGTGTAGCAAAGGCCCAGCGGTGAGGTTTCTGGTATCTGTGGCCATTCATAGCGGGTCGGTTGGGCTGCGATGAACTCTTCGTAATCAACCGGGTTCGGCAGATCCGTTGACCAGCCTTCGAAGCCTTCTTCGGTGGCCACCACAATCCGCTCGACACTGGGTATGCGGCCTTTCAGCTCCCCCAGCGCGGGCAGTACATCGGCATCGACGATGATCACCTTGTCCTGGGCGTGGCCGATGATGTATTCAAGATCGTTGGGTGACAGCCGCACATTCAGCGTGTGCAGCACCGCCCCCATGCCGGCGATGGCGTGATAGGCCTCAAGGTGGCGCGAGCCATTCCACATGAAGGTGCCGATCCGATCGCCGATCTGAACCCCGGCGGCGGCCAGGGCATGGGCGAGCTGATGGGCGCGATCGCGGGTCTGCGCGTAGGTCTGCCGCCGCACGCCGTTGGTGGTGGCGGTGACGATCTCTTCGTCAGGTGCGACCTTCGCGCCGCGATCAAGTATGTTCGACATCAATAGCGGCGTGTGCTGCATTGCCATGACGTGGCCCTCCCTTGGGCAGAAATTTTTGAACCGCGCAGTTTACCCGTGGCTGCCATAGGCTTTCAACGCGGTTGCGTTGGCCCATTTGTAGTCCGCCTTGCCGTTCGCTGCGCGACGAACCTCCGGCACAAACAGAACATGTTTGGGTATTTTGTACCCGGCAAGTAATTCCCGCGTAAAATCAATGACTTCCACTTCGGCCGGTGGCTCAGCGCGGGTTGATGCAAGCGCCACCACTTTCTGACCGAAGCGTTCATCGGGCACGCCGACGACCAGACAATCCACCACGCTTGAGTGTTTTTTGACCGCTTCTTCCACTTCTTCCGGGAAGACTTTTTCACCGGCTGTATTGATGCAGGCACTGCCACGCCCGAGCAGCGTGATGCTGCCATCCGCCTCCACCGTGGCAAAGTCACCTGGAAAGCTGTAGCGCACTCCACCTATCTCGCGAAACGTTTGCGCGGACTTTTCCGGGTCTTTGTAGTAACCCAAGGGTGCACCAGCGGAGGCGACCATGCCCATCTCACCCGAGCCGGGAGCCACTTCCTGGTCTGTGTCATTGAACACCTTGACGCCAGCGTTCAGAGTGAACTTGGCCGTTGCGGCCAGCTGACTGCGGGAGGTGGTGCTGGACCCCATGCCGCCTTCGGTGGAGCCGATAATGTCCACCAGGTTCATATCCCGATGCTTGAGCAGACCCTGTTTGACCTCGCTCGACCACATGACACCGCTGGACGTAATCTGTTTAACGCTGGTCAGATCGTATGGATCACCGCGTGAGAGGGCATCATCCAGAGCGCCGAGCATGGGCCGCGCAAAGGCGTCGCCGACGATCACCAGATCGGTCACCGAATGCCGCTCAACTTCGGTCCACAACAGATCCGGGTTGAAGCCGAGCCTCGGTATGGTCACCACCGATCCACCTTGCGCCAGTGAGACAAAACAACCGAGCCACATGCCGGTGCCGTGCATCAGTGGACAGGCAGGCAAGGTGACCGGGTGACTGTCTAAGGATCGGATATAGTCTGGTAACTCGGCAAGGGTTGCAGGCGGGTTCAGTCCCCGACTCGCAGCCCCGAGCGCCAGCAGGTTGAAGCAGAATTGCCCGCCTTCGTACATCACGCCTTTCGGCAGACCAGTGGTGCCGCCCGTGTACAGCATGTACACATCGTCCACGGCTCGCGCTATGCGCGGTGCAGGGTTGTTCTTGAGGATGGCCTGCTCAAAATCAACGGCCCCTTCCAGCAGATCCTCGGTCCCATCGTTGACCTGAATAAAGAGTTTGATCTTCGGCAGACGATGGCGGATTTCCCAGATGCGCATTGCGTACTGAGATTGAAAAACCAACGCCTGCGCGTCCGCGTTGTCGAGCAGGTAAACCAGTTCATCCGATTTGTAGCGATAGTTGACGTTGATCGGGCAACCGCGGATCTTGAACACGCCGTACTGCGCTTCCAGGTACTGATTACCGTTGTGCAGATAAAGTCCCACCTTGGCATCGAGGCCGAGGCCTGCCTGGCTGAGCGCGCTGGCAAAGCAGGCAGCCCGGTCATCAAACTCAGCCCAGCTCCTGGTCACGTCATCGCAGATCAGCGCTTTTTTACGCGGTATGGTGTCGGCGATCACCTCCCAGGTGGATGCGAAGTGAAAATCCATGAATCCCCTCAAAACTGACTGCCCAGGGCTGTTCTACCCTGGCCACGGATGCGACGCAAGAAACATCACCGGGCGCTGGTGAACGGCGCCTGCCAGGCGCAGCCAGATATTGGTCAATCCTGCCACTTGTGAATATGGGCATACGCGACCAGGCAGATCGGGTTCTCAGTCAGCGCTTTTGGCTCGAGTAACATATCCTTAATAAACAACCAGTTACACCTAAAAATCAGACCTGAAGAAGCCAGTCGCGGGTGCCCGCACAGATGTTGGCACGACATTTGTATAACAGAACATCAGAGGACAAGTTCTGCGTAAGGAAACAAATCATGTACTTCAATAACAGGCTCTCCAGAATCACCCACCCTCGCAGCACACCGATTGCGATGATCCTGCTCTTCGTGGTGTTCCTGGGTTTCGGAATATGGGCGCAGGCCCATGATTCCGCGGACGCGACCCGCACCGTTGAGCAACAGCCAATCGAGGCCCCGGTTCTGCAGCGCCTGGCGCGTAACTGATCGATCGTAGGAGAGCAAGGAAACAACATGGCACATCGCATGTTTGAGCGTCTGAGCAGGCGCCTTTATCTGGACAAGAAGAACGGCTGGCTGGCGGGGTTGTGTGCGGGCATCGCCACCTACTTCGCGATTGATCCCGCCTTCGTCCGCGTGGGTGTTGTGGTCACGGCGCTGTTTTTTCCGAAGCTGGTCATCGCAGCTTACCTCGTTGGCTGGCTGCTGATCGACGAACGTTAAGACTCAGGTGGAAGGGGGCGGCGCTTTTGGTGCCTGATCGATCAGATCACGGAAGTCATCCTGCAGGTCATCGAGGCGATCCTGCATCCGTTCACGCTGACGCGGCGTCAACAGGTTAATCAGCCCGGCCATGGTTGTAAGCGTAAGCGCCTCGTTTGAGTCACTCACCGCTTTGTATTCATCGCTCCAGTAAGTTTCCCGAAGTCTGACCAGGTCGTCAAAACCTGCTTCAAACAGCTCCTGATCATGACGGTGATCCAGCAGCGCAAAGAAGTCATCCTGCCAGCGCAAACGGTAGTCCACCCACATCTTTCTTTCCGGCAGGTAGCGCTTTGACTGCGCCTCCACATAAGCGACCTGCCCGTCGTTCAGGCGCCCGATCAGGCGTTTGGAAACCCCACTGAAACCTTTGACCCACGCAGCCCGCGCTTCTTCGTCCGACTTGCCCTCTTCGTCCTCCAGCAGATCATTGTTGGTCTTTTTAAAACCCGATGGCAGCGCTGCGACCTGTTCATCTGACATGGACATCATGAGACCGACTATCAATGGCTTAGCCATTTTTTCTGCGCGGTCGCCCCAGATGACCATCGTGTCATACAGATGACGAATTTCTGCCTCGCTGATCGTGCCATTGAGGTCGGAGGACATTTTCTGCAGATAGTCGGCGTACTCGGGAAGCTGAGTAGTGCGATGCCAGTACAGCAGCACGGCCATCTGCTGATCATAAAACTCACGCTGCTCGACCGACATGTCCAGATAGTCGCTGAGCTGCCATCTGACCAGCCGATCGATATTGTTGTAGGCGAGCTGCACACCGCAGCCCTGTAACAACAGGGAGCAGAGAAGAAAACCGACGATGCCCCGGTTCACCGAGCTTTCACCTGTAGAAACTGCATGATCCATTGTGCCACGATCCGCTCTGATGTCGGTACCGCCAATGAGCCCATCCCTTCATTGAAAACTTGCTCGCCCAGTGTTTCATGCCGCATTGTCATCAATGCCGCCGAATAACCCGCCACGAATTCCGGATGGCCCTGCAGGCATAAAACCTGATCACCAATCACATAACCTGCGATCGGACAGCGTTCACTGGTCGCGATTAAGGTCGCGCCTTCAGGAAGCTGCGCC
>JAQBYL010000003.1 GCA_027622495.1 Pseudomonadota bacterium | reverse complement strand
GCCACAAACCGAGCCACCAGAAACTGGCAAAGCCGAGAACGTAGCTCAGACCATACCAGCGGATCGCGAGCGGTCCGAGCGAGAAGATGATCGGGTCGATCGCCGGGTAATACACCAGGAATTTCCTTTGCTAGAATCTTGAGCACTATCTCAATTTTGCGCAATAGAGGGCAACAAAACCTGTGTGTCTGATTCTGTTTGCCTACAGTGACAACCCGAAGCGACCGCTGGTCATCGCGGCCAACCGCGACGAGGTCCATGCGCGGCCGACACTCGCCTGTGCAGGATGGGCCGATTATCCGGCCATTATCGCCGGACGGGATCTTAAGGCCGGCGGGACCTGGCTCGGGCTGAACCAGGAGGATGGTCGCTTCGCTGCTGTGACCAACTTTACCGACCCACAAGTGCCGGACGCGCCTGCCTCGCGCGGAGATCTGGCGAGGGATTATCTGAATGGCAGGAGTTCCGCCCAGGACTTTGCAGAAGCCATCGATCATCCGGCCTATCGTGGTTTCAACCTGCTTCTCTGGGACTCGCAACACCTCATCTACACCTCCAACCGGGGCGACATGCGGGTCCTCAAACCAGGCATCTACGGTCTGGCCAATGCCCTCCTCGGGGCGCAATGGCCAAAGGTGCTTCGCGGCACGCGCAATCTCGGCGCGCTACTTGAAGGCGAGCCCTGCATCGACAGTATCCTTGATCTTCTGAACGATCAGCACCAGCCACCCGATCATCAGCTCCCGGAACGCGGCAACGACATCGAAATGGAGCGGCGTGTAGCACCCTGTTTTCTGGTCGGCGAAGAATATGGCACCCGCGCCAGCACTGCGCTGATTCATCTCGGCGATCGGGTTCTCATGAGCGAACAGCAGTACGCACCCGGTGGTGTCACCGGTGCGCGCACGGACTTTTCCATCACCCTTGGCAAATGAGGCTTGAACATGGATCTTTCTCTGGCAGGCAGAACGGCATTGATCACCGGGGCAAGCCTCGGTCTCGGGCTTGCCACCGCCCGCGCCTACTACACAGCCGGTGCCCGGGTTGGCATTCTGGCCAGACGATCAGACCAGCTTGATAAAGCAGTGGCCTCAATCAGCGCGACACCCGTAGATGGGGCGCAGATCCGCGGCTACGTCTGCGATGTAGCAGATGCTGATCAGGTAAAGGCCGTTCATGCCGACCTGGTAGGTGACTTGGGTGCCGTCGACATACTTGTTAACAACGCCGGTAAATCTGCCGCAATGCCCTTTATGTCGATCACCGATGAGCTCTGGCAGGAGGATCTCGAGCTCAAGTTGTTTGCTGCTGTCAGACTGACCCGTCTGGTCTGGCCGCACATGCTGGAGCAACGCTGGGGACGTATCATCAACGTTCTGAACACCGCCGCCAAAGCTCCGCCACCAGGCTCTGCACCGACATCGGTTTCACGCGCCGCCGGTATGGCATTAACCAAGGTGCTTTCCGGTGAAGGGGCTGCACACAACGTGTTAGTCAATGCCATGTTGATCGGGTTTATCAAATCAGATCAGGTGCGCCGTCAACATGCCGCAGCCGACACAGATCAGACCCTCGATCAATTCATGGATGCAGCCGGTGCCCGCCTGCCCATGGGTAGAATGGGTGAGGCTCATGAAGTCGCAAATCTCGCCTTGTTCCTGGCAAGCGAAGGGTCGAGTTACATCACTGGTTGCGCAATCAATATGGACGGTGGTCTGGCAAAGGTCGTGTGATTATTTGTGGTGGCTCGGTACCACCCGGCCGAGACCGGCAGCAATCAGCTCGCCCTGCATGTAGGCTTTGATCTCTGCGGTTGTTTCCATTTTTAGTACTCGTGCAAGCATGCGCCTTGCATCCCGTCGTTTAACGTTGCGCAACACCCATTTTACCCTCGGCAGGTTAGTCGCATTCATGGACAGCACCTGATAACCCATCGCCATGAGCAGAATCGCCCCGGCAGGGGTGCCAGCAACTTCGCCACAGCACCCAATGAATTTACCCTCTGCATGAGCACTCCTGGCAACTTCTCGCATCGCTTTCAGAACTGCCGGATGGCTTTCGCTGTATAGCTCAGCCACGCGTGGGTTATTACGATCAACCGCAAGCATGTACTGTGTCAGGTCGTTGGAGCCAACGGCCAGAAAATCGACTTTGCGGGCTAAGAGGCGCGACTGATAAACCGCTGACGGTACCTCAATCATCACACCAACCGAAGGCCTCTTAACCTGTAGCCCTTCTTCGAGCACCTCGTCGTACGCCTGATCGATGAGACGCTGGGCTTCGTCGACTTCCGTGACGGAAGAAATCATCGGCAGCATGATCCGCAACAGACACTCGAGACCCACGTTGGCTTTGATCATGGCCCGCACTTGAACCAGGAAAATCTCCGGATGGTCCAGTGTCACCCGGATACCACGCCAGCCAAGGAACGGGTTTTCTTCGGTGATCGGAAAATACGCGAGCGGCTTGTCTCCCCCTACGTCCAGCGTCCGCATGGTTACCGTGCGCGGCTCAAACGCTTCCATGTGATGCCGATAGATCACCCGTTGTTCTTCTTCTGTTGGAAACCGGTCTTTGCTCATGAACGGAATTTCCGTTCGGAACAGGCCAATGCCTTCGGCACCGCGATCCAGTGACCGGGATATATCGCCGCTCAAACCGATGTTCACCCACAGCCGCACACGCCAACCATCACGGGTCACACAGCGCAGGTTCTTCAGCAGATCCAGTTCCTGGGTGAACTCTTTTTCTTCGTCGATGAGATCGTTGTACTGGTTAGAAAGGCCCGGGCTCGGATTTACGAAGACCTCGCCATAGTAGCCATCGATAATGAGCGACTGGTTTTCGATCTCAAATATAGGCACGTCCAGCGCGCCCATCACAGCAGGTACACCAAGCGCCTGAGCAAGGATCGCAACGTGCGAATTGCCGGAACCTTTGATTGACACCACACCTTTCAGACGTTCTGCCGGGATGCTCGCGAGCATCCCAGGGGTCACGTCCTCGGCCACCAGAATGGTGTTTTCCGGGAAGTGGATTTTTTTCGTGCGGATGTCCTGAAGATAAGACAGAACCCGCAGACCCAGATCTTTTACATCGGCGCCACGCTCACGCAGATAGGAATCTTCCATCTGCTCGAAACGGCGCACGTGTTCACGGATCACCTGTTTGAGAGCACCTTGAGCCCATTGACCGCGCCGGATCCGGTCGCGGATATCGCCGGGGATCGCCTCGTCGTCGAGCATATGCAGATAGGCGTCAAACAGTGCCAGTTCCTCGCGCGGCAGGCTTCCGGAAAACTGTTCACTGATTCGCGAGATGTCTGCCCGCACAGATTCCACCGCCTTATCGAGAATCTGCAGCTCCGCCGTCACGTCGTCGACTTCGCGGTCTACGACACCATCCAGGCTGGCCACAGGTTGAATCACCACGGCAACTCCCTGGGAAATCCCAGGCGAACCAGGCACACCCTTGAACATCACATCCTGTGCGGGGTAGTCAGAACCAGAAAGGGCGCTGATGCCCCCGGTTGCCTGTGCGTGCGAAACCACACTCGCCAGCTGGACCGATAAGGTCACAAGGAAGGCTTCTTCACTTTCATCGAAACGGCGCTTGGCCCGCTGTTGAACCACCAGCACGCCAAGGACTTCGCGGTGATGGATGATCGGAACACCCAGAAACGCATTGAACGCTTCTTCACCGAGCCCCGGCATGTAGTAGTAACGCGGATGCTTGGTAGCATCCTCCAGGTTGATCGGTTCAGCCCGGCGGCCGACCAGACCGACTAACCCTTCGTCTAGGCCAAGGCTGATCTGGCCTACGACATCCTGGTTAAGGCCCTGATTGGCAGCCATGATGTAGCCGCTGCGCATCGGGTTCATCAGATAGACTGAACAAACTTCCGTCCCGAGCGCCTTATTGACCTCGACAACGATGATCTGCAGCTGTTCGGCAAATTTGCCTGACGCCACCACATCCTGGACGATGTTGTGCAGCCGGGTCAGCACCCGCGTGCTCCCCTGTCGATCAGCAGATCATCCTGGAGTAAAAACGGCGCCAGTTCTTTGAGCGCACGTCGATAGACCGAGCGTTTGAAGTCCACAACCTGGCTCACCGGGTACCAATAGCTCACCCAGCGCCAGGCGTCGAATTCCGGTTTGACAGAACAGTCCATCTGCACAGTTGCATCGTCACAGAGCATTTCGAGCAGAAACCACTTCTGCTTCTGCCCCTGAAAACCAACAGTTGAGTTACGTCGACGCATGCGCCGGGGCAAACGGTAGCGCAACCAGCCACGTGTCCGCCCGAGTATTCTGACGCTCTCGCGCGTCAGACCCACTTCCTCGTACAGTTCGCGATACAACGCCTGTTCTGTCGATTCATTCTCATCAATGCCTCCCTGCGGGAACTGCCATGCGTCATGACCGCCGACCCGACGGGCCCACAGCACCTGCCCATGCGCGTTCGACAAAATGATCCCAACATTGGGGCGGAACCCATCTGCATCAACCAATTCGTTATCCCCTGCCTTCGTCCGATTGAACATCAATCCCGGGGAAATTACCAACCAGCACCATCCATGCGATGATGCACACTGAACCAAGCGCCTGTGGCGTCCTATAAAAACAGATGTGGCACCCTTAAAAAAGCGCCGCGGCACCCTATATAAAGCGCCGCGGCGTCCTTTAAAAAGAGAAGCGGCGTCCTTTAAAAAGAGAAGCGGCGTCCTTTAAAAAGCGCCGCGGCACCCTTTAAAAAGAGAAGCGTAATGATCAACCGTCTGGACCAGGAGACCAGTGAATACCTCAAACAACACGCGGGTAATCCGGTGTTCTGGCAGCCCTGGGATGATGAGGCCCTGCAAGCCGCGCGAACAAGCGGCAAACCGATATTTTTATCTATCGGTTACTCCGCCTGTCACTGGTGTCATGTCATGGCACACGAATCTTTCGAAGACCCATCGACTGCCGATGTCATGAACGAACACTTCATCTGTATCAAGGTCGACCGCGAGGAACGTCCCGATCTCGACAAGGTGTACCAGGCGGCGCACCAGTTGTTGACCCGCCAGACGGGCGGCTGGCCGCTCTCAATGTTTTTAGACCCCGATACACTGACGCCTTTTTTTGGTGGCACCTACTTTCCTAAAACACCCCGTTACCAGCTGCCAGGCTTTGTCGATCTGCTGCTGCGTATCAGTGAAGCGTTCACGACCAATCGTAAGGACCTGACCGACCAGGGTGAAAAACTGATTCGAGTTCTGAATGCGCTGGGGGCGAGCACTCAGGCGAGCGATGTCGCCGATACGGATCTGCTGGTTGCCGCACGCAGTCAGCTGGGCAGCCAGTACGACACCAACCACGGTGGCTTCGGCAATGCGCCTAAGTTTCCCATGCCCACAGCCATTGACCGCCTGTTGCGGCATTCGGCTCACCTCAAACGCCACAATGATTCCGATAATCCAGGTCTCGAGATGGCCATGATCACCCTGACAAAGATGGCAAGGGGCGGCATCTTCGATCATCTGGGAGGCGGTTTCTGCCGCTACTCCACCGACAATCAGTGGATGATTCCGCATTTCGAAAAAATGCTTTATGACAACGGGCAACTGTTGTCGGTGTATGCCGATGCACTGACCATCGGGCCGGATGATCTGTTTGAAAGTACGGTTCGGATGACGGTTGCGTGGTTGTTGCGCGACATGAGCCATCCCGACGGTGGCTTCTACGCCGCGGTGGACGCTGACACCGAAGGTAGCGAGGGCAAGTACTATGTGTGGCGGCGTGACCAGGTGAAGCAGGTCCTCGATGAGGACGAGTACCTGCTGATGGAAACACTGTTTGGTCTGGATAAACCGGCAAACTTCGAGGGTCGCTGGAACCTGCACCGCCACGACTCGTGGCGCTCGGTGGTGACCCGCTTGAGCCTTGGTCGTCCGCAGGCGGATGAAACTCTGGAGATCGCACGAAACAAACTCTTCAACGCCCGTATGCAGAGAACGCCTCCGGCCATCGACCCCAAGATCCTCACCGCCTGGAATGCACTCACCATCAGCGGCCTGGTCAAAGCCGGCCGCGCCCTCAAGGAACCGGCCTGGATCGATCGCGCGAGTGAAGCGGCTGACTTCCTTTCCACCGTCATGTGGCGCGATGACAGGCTCTTTGCAAGCTATACAGACGGTGAGGCCCGCATTCCTGCTTACCTGGATGACTACGCCAACCTGCTGAATGCCCTGCTCGACCTGCTCGGGGCACGCTGGCGGGATGCTGACTATCTGCTCGCGTTGAATCTGGCGGAGCGCGTTATTGCGGATTTTTCCGATCCCAGCGCGGGGGGCTTCTTCTTCAGCGCACAGGCCCATCAGACACCGGTGTTCAGACCCAAGCCCACCGTGGATGACTCGCTGCCGGCCGCTAACGGGGTCATGGCAACAGTGCTGCAGCGTCTGGGTCATCTGAGCGCTAAACCCGCCTACCTTGACCTGGCAGCGGGCTGTTTCCAATGGGCCAAAGCCAGCGTTGAACACTATCCCGCCGGTCACTGCACCTTGTTGAGTGGGCTGGAACGCACCCGCGACCATGAGCTGGTAATCGTCCGCGGACCTGTGGCTGAAATCGAAGCCTGGGTGACAGAGCTTTCGAATCGCTATACACCGTGGCGCGACGTGTACGCGATTCCCTACGAAGGGGTCAGCCACCCGCCAGACTATCTGCCCAGACTGGTCAGTTCCGAGGTTCGCAATCGAGCCGTTGCGTTCGTCTGTTCGGGCTTGAGCTGCTCACCGCCAATCAACGATCTGGCCAGCCTGAAAGCTCAGCTCGCCTGAAAACCACCTCAGCCACGCCAGGTCAGGTTCAGCTCGCGGGCGGCCTTCACATCATCCAGACGACGGACCGGTAGCGTGTGCGGGGCGCTGCGCAATGTCTCTGGATCGGTCACTGCTTCGGCCTTGATCGCAATCATCGCAGTGATGAAGTTGTCGAGCTCCCCAAGGGTCTCGGTCTCGGTGGGCTCGATCAGAAAACACTCCGGGACCAAGAGCGGGAAATAGGTGGTCGGGGCGTGCACCCCGTGGTCCAGCAGACGTTTGGCAAAGTCCATGGCATTCACCCCTAACTCCTTTGCCTCCCGCGCAAAGGTGATGATGAACTCATGGGTCGCCCTGCGATCCTCGTAGGCGAGTTTGAAACCCTCCGCCTGAAGGCGCCTGGCAAGATAGTTGGCATTGAGCGTGGAATATTCACCCACCCTGTGCAGCCCTTCGCGGCCGAGCAACATGGCGTAGGCGAGGGCGCGCAGCAGAATACCGGCGTTGCCGAAAAAGCCGGCCAACCTGCCGATACTGTCCGGCAACTCATCTTGACCCACCCAGCGATAACCTTCGCCGGTCTTTGCTGCCATGGGCGTTGGCAAATAGGGAAGTAAGCGTTCACTTACGCCAACAGGGCCTGCACCTGGGCCACCGCCGCCATGGGGGGTGGCGAACGTCTTGTGCAGATTCATGTGCAGAACATCAAAACCCATGTCTCCCGGGCGCACCTTACCGAGGATGGCATTGAGGTTGGCGCCGTCGTAGTAGAGCAGGCCACCGGCTTCGTGGACCACGGCCGCGATGGCATCGATACGTCGTTCAAAGACCCCGCAAGTGGACGGATTGGTCATCATGAGCCCAGCCGTCTGCGGCCCCACGCAGGCCTTGAGCGCCTCCAGATCCACGTCACCGCTGGCATCAACCGCCACTTCGGCAACTTTGTAACCGCACATCACCGCGGTGGCTGGATTGGTTCCGTGGGCGGCACTGGGGATCAGAATTTCGGTGCGTGCGTGATCATTGCGAGCGGCATGGTAGGCACGAATCATCGCCACCCCGGCGAATTCCCCCTGTGCTCCCGCCATGGGGGTGAGCGAGACACCGCGCATACCGGTCACTGCCTTGAGGATTTCCTGCAGCTCGAACAGACATCGCAGATAACCCTGACTGACCGCCTCCGGTGCCAGCGGATGGCGGTTCAGAAAACCGGGCAGGCTGGCAGCACGATGCGCACCTCTGGGGTTGTACTTCATGGTGCAGGAGCCGAGCGGATAGAACTGGGTGTCGATGGAAAAGTTGCGCCGCGACAGATTGGTGTAGTGCCGGACCACCTGCAGCTCCGACACTTCCGGCAGAGCAGGGGGGGTCTGCCGCATCAGGGCCGCCGGTAGGTCGTCTGGCTGCCCAAGCTGCGGGCCGGTGAATTGAGCGCTTGCAGCTCGGCCGGGTCTGCTGAGATCAAATATTGTTTCGCTCACGCAAGGACCTCCCTTAAGGCATCAGCATAAGCCGTGATCTCACCACGAGTGCGTTTTTCGGTGGCACACACCAGGATCTGATTGTCCTCGCCACCGAAGTCCCCCAGCGCAAGCCCGCCCAGAATCCCATGATCGAGCAGCCGCGCGAGGCTCAACCGGGCCGATCCCGGCAGGCGTAGTGCGCATTCGTGAAAATAAGCCCCCTGGTGAGCCCGCTCGACCCCCTCGATGGCGGTCAATGTCTCCACCAGCATCCGCGTATTGTTGTGGCAGGCCAGCGCCGTGCGCCGCAGCCCCTGCGGTCCGGCCAAACTGAGATAGATGGTGCCAGCAGTCACCAGCAGACCCTGATTGGTGCAGATGTTGGAGGTCGCTTTGCCGCGCCGGATGTGCTGCTCCCGGGCCTGCAGGGTGAGGGTATAGCCGGTCTTGCCGTCCAGATCTTCAGTCTGACCGATGATCCGGCCGGGCATCTGCCGCACCAGCGCTGAGCGGGTACAGACAAAACCGAACGATGGACCGCCAGACGCCATGGGAATGCCAAAGGGTTGCCCGTCGCCACAGGCGATATCGGCCCCTTGAGACCCCCACTGACCCGGCGGCTTCAGCACCGCAAGCGTCATGGGATTCACCACTGCGATGACCAGCGCACCGCGCGCCTGGGCCCAGTCGGTGAGTTCATCCACAGGTTCCAGCAGGCCCAGGAAGTTAGGCTGCTGTATAACGATGGCGGCAACCGGCTCGTCATCATCGGGTAACGCGTCGAGATCGATCACACCTTGCGCCTGCGCCAGCGGATCAAAGGTAATCCCCTGATGGCAGGCGATATTGCGCGCCGCCTTGGCATAATTAGGATGCAGTCCCTGGCTCATCAATACACGCCGCGCGGGGGCTTTTTTATTGGCGCGAATCGCCATCAACACGGCCTCAGCAAGGCCCGATGCCCCGTCATAAACCGACGCGTTAGACACCTCCATGGCCGTCAGTGCCGCCATCATCGACTGGTACTCATAGATCAGCTGGAGCGTGCCCTGACTCGCCTCCGCCTGATAGGGGGTATAGGCGGTCATGAACTCACCGCGACTGGTGAGATCCCAGACTGCGGCGGGAATATGGTGGTCGTAACAACCGGCACCGAGAAAACACACACCGGCTCGATCTTCTTCTGCCCGCTGCGCCATCCACGCCAGCATGTCCATCTCGCTGACACCGGCGGGTACCTGTTCTAGTTCGGCGCAGCGCAGATGGGCCGGGATCTCATCGAACAGCGCATCAATCGTGGGCACACCGATAGCTGACAACATGGTCTGCACATCATCTCGAGTGTGCGGAATAAAGGGCATCTGGTTCTCCGTTTCGAAAAAGCGCCTGCTTGTGTGCAGCTGATGCGACACTCAAGGGGCGACTATATGAGGATCGCCTCGTCGCAGGCGTTTAGTGCTCGTCGTCCTCACAGACTTCTAGGTAACCCTCGGCACTCAACAGGTCTTCAAGGTCCGCTACATCATCGGGTTCTATGCGATAGAACCAGCCGTCGCCGAAGGGGTCCTGGTTGACGGTCTCCGGGGCATCTTCCAGACGCTCGTTGATTGCAGTGACCACCCCCGACACTGGTGCATAGATATCTGACGCTGCCTTGACCGATTCGACCACGCCAGCTTCTTCTCCCGCGTTGACCTGCTGATCCAGTTCCGGCAGCTCAACATAAACCACATCCCCGAGGGCATTCTGGGCATGATCGGTGATCCCGATCGTGACCTGACCGTCTTCTTCCAGGCGCGCCCATTCGTGCGTGCTGGCGTATTTTAATTCGGTGGGTGTTTCACTCATCGAATGGCTCCAAGGTCTATTCTCATTGTTAGTTCTGACTCACGCTGACGGGTTAGAGCAAGATTTTTACTCAAGTAAAAACCTTTTCTCCATTTCGGACAAAGGGTGGTTTGACCAATCGCGCGCTCAAACGCCTGTTCCTGATGACGACTTCACAATCCCCTTGCGCCGCCACCGGTACCCGTGCAAGCGCGATACTGTAACCCAATGTTGGTGAAAAGATACCACTGGTCACCACCCCGATCCCTGCATCTGTGTGCACCTCGCAGTCGTGCCGGACGACGCCCTTTTCCAGCAGAACCAGACCTGTCAGCTTCTGCTGAACACCCGCCTTGCGCTGCGCTTCGAGCGCTTCGCGCCCGATAAACATACGGTCTTCGGGCTTCCAGGCAACCGTCCAGCCGATATTGGAGATGAATGGGCTTGTCGACTCATCCATATCCTGGCCGTACAGATTGAGACCCGCCTCCAGACGCAGGGTATCTCTGGCACCAAGACCGATGGGGGCCACTCCGACCTCAGCCAGATCCCGCCATAACGCAACGGCGTCGGTATCAGGCAGAATCACCTCAACCCCCTGTTCACCCGTATAGCCAGTGCGTGCGATCAGCCAGTCATCGCGTTCAAGCATGGTAAACGGGGGCATTTCGGCAAGCCCCTGCACACCGGTCACGCTGGCGAAGTGATCGATGGCCCGAGGTCCTTGAACCGCAATCATGCTCAACGGCTCTTCAGTCACCTGGACAGCGCCGGGCGAAATCAACGCAAATTCGTTGAGCTCCAGATTGATCCAGTCGAGCACTTTATTGCGGGTGCCTGCGTTGACGACCAGGCGATAGTCCTGCGGCCGGCGATAGACGATCAGATCGTCAATGATTCCCCCGGAGGTGTTCAACAGTGCTCCGTACTGCGCCATGCCTGGCGATTTCAGCCGCGCCACATCATTGGCGATGAGCCTTCTTAAGTAGTCAGTGGCGCCATCGCCTTGCACATCGATCACGGTCATGTGCGAAACATCGAACATGCCCGATGACTTGCGTACCTGAAGATGTTCGTTGAGTTGAGATCCGTAGTGCAGGGGCATCAGCCAACCGGCAAAGTCAACCATGCGCGCACCGGCATGGAGGTGTTCGCTGTACAGGGCTGTCTGTTTGCTCATCGATTCTTCAAAAACTCTTTAAAAACTTATTAAAATACGGGACCCGGGGATTTTACGTTGGCTTTTGCCTGCCACGCCAGCCGCGTGCACGAATCCTAAGGGCGTCTGTGCAGGCGCTACCTGGTCTGACGGCCGAATTCACCAAGCCCCATGGCTTCTGTGATGATCAGCCTTTTGAGCAGATCGCTTTCGTTGAAGGCGCGCACGCCAACGTTGCGCAGCCAGTTCATTGCCGGTGCCTGCGCCGAATAGACCGATGAAAGTCCGGCCAGAATGTTGATCATCATGGCTCCACGAGCTTTACGGGCGCGCGCAAAGGCCCGCCAGTGGCCGGCACTGAAGGGATCACCCTTCTTCAACCCGGCGGCGAACGCGGCCACATCTTCAAAACCCAGGTTGACCCCCAGACCGGCCAGCGGATGCACCGCACGTGCCGCATCACCAAGCAGCAGAACGCGATCCTTCGGGTTGAAATCATCGGCGAGCTGCTGAGTCAGCGGAAAAACTGCCCGCTCATCGCATTTAAGCACCTCACCGACGATCCCCTGAAGCGCCCCCGTAAGGGTCGAGCGGAACTCGGTTTCCGGCATGGCCGCGTGATGGGCCGCCATGGTCGGGCTCTGCGACCAGATCAGGGAACTTAAGTCCGGCTCAGGCCCCGGTAACAGCGCAACTGGCCCGCCGCTTAAGAAACGCTGGTAGGCAGTATTGTGGTGCGGTAGTTCAGATCGGATCACACTGGCAAGAGCAGCCTGACCGGTAGGCCGCATGCGTGCGCCAGCACCGAGCAACTTAACTACGGTGGAGCGGTTGCCATCGGCGGCAACGAGCAGGCGCGCGTTCAAGGTGTCTGAGCCTTGCGGGCTTCCAACGGTGATTTCGACCCCTTCGTCCCTGATCTGCAGCGCATCCAGACCCGCACACAGAACCTGCACCGGACTTACCTGCAGGGCCTTGTGCAAAGCGACGAGCAGACGCGAGTTTTCAACCACCCACCCAAGACAATCACGGCCCACCTCTTTGGCGGTAAAGTCGATGGCCGAGGTCCCGAGCTCTTCCCACACGTGCATGCGCACATAGGGTGTTGCGTTCAACGTCTGCCAGGGCACATGGGGTTCGAGCAAACCCCGCGAGGCCGGCGACAGGGCAACGTTGCGGATATCTACACCCAGGCGTCCGGCCAGGTGGCGCGGGAGAGAGGGTTCAATCACCACAGTTGAAAAGCCTGCGCGCGCCGCTTCAAGGGCAGCGACCGATCCGACCAGACCGCCGCCAACAATGGCGATATCACAGTCTCGGGTCAGCACACTCACAGCGTCGCGCGGGATCTTATCGCTTCGATCTGGGCGATTTCCTTGGGAACGCTTATGGTCAGAACCTCGTGGCCTTTGCGGGTGATCAATACATCATCTTCGATGCGCACGCCGATACCGCGGAAGCGAGGATCAAGGTCGTCATTGGTGTCGTTGTCCTGGATGTAGATCCCCGGCTCAACCGTCAGAACCATACCGGGTTCCAGCTCGCGCCAGTGGCCATCCACGCGATAGTCGCCAACATCATGAACGTCGATCCCGAGCCAGTGCGATGTCTTGTGCGGGCAGAAGCGCAGATGTTCATTGTTTTCGATCAGCTCCCCCACCTCGCCGTTCAGCAGACCGAGCTCCACCAGGCCTTCGACCAGGGTCCGGAGTGCTGTTTCGTGAGGTTCGTTGAAACCCATCCCCGGTCGGCACACTTCGATGGCTGCCTTCTGCGCCTTCAGCACAATCTCGTAGATCGCTCGCTGAGGGTCACTGAACCGCTCGCCCACCGGAAAGGTTCTGGTCACATCTGCTGCGTAATGCTGGTATTCGCAACCGGCATCAATCAGCACCAGATCGCCGTCGTTCATGACGGCATCGTTATCCACATAATGCAGGATGCAGCTGTTGGCACCACTGCCGACAATGCTCGGGTATGCGCTCGATCGCGCGCCATTGCGCATGAACTCGTAGGTCAACTCGGCCTCGAGCTCAGTTTCGGTCATGCCGGGTTTTGCTGCCGCCATCGCGCGCTTGTGGGCGACGCTGGTGATTCGACCGGCTTCACGCATCAGCTTGATCTCGCCGGCCGATTTTATGAGGCGCAGCTCGTGCAGGTAATGTTTGAGTGCAACAAACTCACCGGGCCCGATGGCCCCACCTGCTTCTCTGGCACGGATGCCTTTGACCCAGCCGAGCAGCCGTTGATCCAGATCCGGGTAGTCGCCCAGGGTCACGTAGATTTTTTCTTTGCCTTCGAGCAGACCCGGCAGAATTTCGTCCAGGTCCGATATCGGGAACGCATCATCCACCCCGAGCATCTGCGCCGCCCGTTCCGGCCCCAGTCGCTCGCCATTCCAGCGCTCAAATTTAGGATCGCGTTCCGGACAGAACAGAATCACCTCACCATGATCTCTGGAGGGGACCAGAACCAGGACGGCGTCTGGCTCGCTAAAACCGGTCAGATAAAAAAAGTCACTGTCCTGTCGAAAGGGATAATCCACATCACGACTGCGCAGTTTGGCGGAAGAACCCGGCACCACAGCAACGCCGCCCTCACTCATCATGTTCATCAGGTCGCGCCGGCGGCGCCCGTATTCGTTACTCGCTTGAATCACCATCTCTCACCAGGTTCTGCAGAAGCAGTACACCAACTTTGACAAACTCGACTAGCTCCACCAGTTCACTCTCGCTTTCTTCATCTTCGTCGACGACTCGTTCAATATTTGCAATGGCGAGCATGTCATCGAGTATCCCTTCGGCTTCCTTTGACAGATCGAGCGGCTGATCACCGGATGTGTCCGCCACCCCGGCCGCAACTGCGCTGGTAAATGCGGCACACCAGTTGGCCAAAGCGTCCACCCGCATCTTCAACGGTTCATCGTCGGCAGGAAGCAGCAGCGAGAAACGGAAGTCATCCGCCAGCAGATCGGTCAACGCGGCTTCAACAAACGCGCCCACCGACATGCCATCGCTCAGTGCCTCTTCGCCAACCAGATCAAGCAGTTGATTGATGTGGAACGCATCCCCACTGGCCACAGCGATGCCACACACAGCGCCATGCAGTTCCGCCGCAGAAATGCCCACAGCAGCATCAATGGCCAGCGCTTCGAGATCCGCCACGTTCGAACCTTTAGGTAAACAACTATTGTTGCGTAAAAAACCGGATCTTCACAACGTGCGATTTTCACGCCACACTTGGGGCCAAACTCAAAAAACGAGGGTCGTCAGTTATGGCCACGGGAAACTGGTCTGCGCTGGAAGCGCTGGAAACCAAAGTTGATAGGCTATTACAGCTGACGAATACGCTCGGAAAAGAAAACCGTGCGCTGAAGACACAGCAGCAGAACTGGACGACCGAACGCGCCAAACTCATTGAAAAAAACGAGCTCGCCAAGTCGAGAGTCGAGGCGATGATCTCAAGGCTTAAGTCGCTGGAGCAGGATTAATCAGATGTGTGCAGCGATCACTACCATGAGTGTGCGTATTCTCGACCGTGAGTATCAGGTGAGTTGCCCCCCTGAAGAGGTGGAAGCACTGACCCAGTCGGCCCGATATCTGGACGAACAGATGCTCAACATCCGCGAGACAGGCAAAATTATCGGCCTGGATCGTATTGCAGTGATGGCCGGCCTCAACATATCGCATGAATTTCTGGATGTTCGTTTCAACCGCGAACAGTTCGAATCCACCATCAGCAGCCTGTCTAATCGCATCGACGCTGCCATCGCCGCCCTGCAGGAAGTTTAGTTCAACTGCCAAAACGCACGACGGCGACCTTCGTCACAAACTCTGTTTGTCAAGACTGTACTGAATCAGGTTTCGGCTATACTGCATTCATCTCCTGGAATGTTCGCCAGTTGGTGTCGTCCTTGAGCCGTTAGAGAAACCGAAGGAGACTTCGGCGTTGTGGTCCGTGTGCGTGCCTGACACGACTGTTCATCAGTCGTCCGGGAAGCCTTAGACTCCACCCGAGCCTCCGCCTTGAACCATAACGGTTCAGGGCCAACCAGCAGCGGCATTCTGGGAGATTTCATGCTGACCCGTTGCGGTCGAACGCAGTCTGAGGCAAGCGACCATTCCCACCTCACCCTGACCCGAACTTTAACCCGTCGAACCAGCGCCAGAAAAACCGATGGCATCACCTTCTGAATCGACTTCGCAGATCCGAACCCACGCGCGTCGCAGGCGAAGCGCCCTTTCGAGCGACATCCAACACGATCATGCCACACGGGTGCGCGATCACTTTCTGGCCACTTTGCTCCCTGATCAGGTATCGCTCCCTGATCAGGTGACGATGGCTGCGGCTTATCTTCCGATTAAGGGCGAACTCGATCCGCAGCCGCTGATGCAGGCACTGTTTGAGCGCGGCTGTGGGTTATGTCTGCCGGTAATCGGCGTTAACAAAGCGATGTCTTTCCATCGCTTTACGCCAGGCGATCACTTAAAACCTAACCGCTACGGTATACCCGAACCAGATTCAGATCCTGTGGCAAAGGCGCAGATCAGTCTGATGCTGGTTCCGCTGGTCGCCTTTGACCACTTGGGCACCCGTCTGGGCATGGGGGCCGGCTACTACGATCGTTTTCTGACCACGGGCGAACACCGCCCACTGTTGATTGGCCTGGCCCATGCGTTACAGCAGAGCAGCCAGACCCTTCGGCGGGAACCCTGGGACGTCCCATTGAACGCTGTCATTACCGAGCTCGGCACCCAGTGGTTTGATTGAATCCCGGGCCCTGGGCTACTCTTCGCAACACGCACCGTTTTATCAGGTGCACCAACTTTTTAAGCGCAGATAGGCAATCGATGGCAGTTCGCAGAATCATCCGCATGGGGCACCCGACACTGCGTCAGGTGTCACGCAGCCTGACCACTCAGGAAATCGCAAGCGATGAGGTCGCAGATCTGGTCGAAGACATGATCGAAACGCTGCACGATTACGGCGGTGTCGGTCTCGCCGCGCCGCAGGTCAACGTGCCGATTCGCCTTGCTGTGATTGAAATCGACGGTGGTCCCAGTCGTTACGGTGAACTGCCACAGATGCCGCTCGAAGTATTCATCAATCCGCTGATCCACGTGCTGGATCCGCAGACCGCCGGGTTCTGGGAAGGCTGTCTTTCGGTGCCTGGTTTACGCGGCTATGTCGAACGACCACAACACGTTCGGGTGGACTACACCACACTGCAAAACGAAAGTCGCTCAATCGAGCTCAACGGTTTTCTGGCCACGGTGTTTCAGCACGAGTTCGATCACCTGGACGGCAAGCTCTACATCGATCGCATTACCGACATGGCAAAGCTCAGCTTTGATGCGGAACTGGCGCGCTTTGGCGAGTAGTCAGCGCAGGAACAGAAGGTAAGCCGGATTGTCGGTCTCTTCTGTGTAGCGATAACCAATCCGGTCGAGGTACTGCCTCAAGTTTTTTCGATCGCTGACCTGCGCTTCAAAGCCCACCAGCACACGACCCCAGGCAGAGCCGTGGTTTCGATAGTGAAACACGGTGATGTTCCAGTGGCTGCCGAGCCCGCTTAAAAAGCGCAGCAGGGCACCCGGGCGCTCCGGGAATTCAAATCGGAACAGCAACTCGGGTTTTGCCGCAAGGCTGCGGCCACCCACCATATGCCGCACATGCAGTTTGGCGGTTTCGTTGTCTGTCATGTCGGCGCATGCATAACCTGCGGCGCTCAGATCGGCATTTACTCGTTCACGATCGGACGCCGCGGAGATTTGCAGACCGACATAAACGTGGGCCGCATCGTCACCGGCATAACGGTAGTTGAATTCTGTTACCGAGTGTTTGCCGAGCGTCATGCAGAAACGCCGGAAACTGCCGCGCTCTTCCGGGATCGTCACACCGAGGACAATCTCACGATGCTCGCCCACTTCGGCGCGCTCTGATATGTGCCGCAGACGATCGAAATTAACGTTGGCCCCGCTGACGACCGCGACCAGCTTTTCATTGGTTGCAGACGTTGTTGCCGCATATTTTTTCAACCCCGCCAGCGCCAGTGCACCGGAAGGCTCAGCCACCGAACGGGTGTCGTCGAAAAGATCTTTGATCGCGGCACAAATCTCATCTGTGCTGACTGTGATCACCTGATCCACACAAGCTCTGGCCACTTTGAAATTTTCTTTTCCTACCTGGGCAACTGACACACCGTCGGCGAAAAGGTCCAGGGTTTCGTAGGGCAGCTTTACTCTTCTGCCCGCCTTCAGTGCCGCCGACAGACAGGCCGAGCCTTCTGATTCAACACCGATAATCCGAACCTTGGGCGCCAGGTATTTCACGTAGGCACCGATCCCTGCGATCAAACCTCCCCCCCCCACCGGCACGAAGATCGCGTCGGGCAGGCCGGCGTGCTGGTTCATGATCTCCATGCCCACCGTGCCTTGCCCGGCGATCACATCGATATCATCGTAAGGATGCACATAGATGTAGCCGTGTTCGCGCTCAAGCTGCGATGCGTGATCTGAGGCTTCATCATAGGCATCCCCAAAGAGGATCACCCTGGCACCGAGACTTCGCACCGCGTTGATCTTGATGCTGGGCGTGTTGCGGCCCATCACAATGTGGGCTTTGATGTTGAGTCGGGCTGCTGCCAGCGCAACCCCTTGAGCATGGTTTCCGGCCGAGGCAGTGATCACACCGCGCGCCCGATCACTGGCGTTCAATTGTGCAATCTTGTTATAGGCCCCTCGGAGCTTGAAGGAGTAGACCGGCTGCATATCTTCCCGCTTAACCATGACGCGATGGTTGAGCCGTTGCGATAAGATGGGGGCCGGTTGCAGAGGCGATTCAATGGCGACGGCATACACCGAGGAGCCGAGGATTTTTTTTACGTATTTTTCCAACATCAGTCTGGGCATAAATTTCTTCTTGAGCCTGCAGAATCGGCCGCAGCGGACACAAAGGGTGAGGTAACGAAACAAGAGTATGGCGCAAGATGACCTGAAACGCAGTGCCGCCCTCGCGGCCATCGACTACATCCGGCCAAAGCTCACCACCAGGAGCATTGTCGGTGTGGGCACAGGCAGCACAACCAACTATTTTATTGATGCCCTGGCAGATATCCGCCACCTGTTTGATGCTTGCGTATCAAGCAGCGAAGACAGTACACGGCGGTTAACCGAACACGGCATCTCGGTGCTCGATCTCAACTCGGTAGCCGAAGTAACCGTTTACGTTGATGGTGCAGACGAGGTGAACGGGGCAAGGCAACTGATCAAAGGCGGCGGGGGCGCACTCACCCGTGAGAAGATCGTCGCCGCCGCAAGCGATGAATTCGTCTGCATTGTGGACGAGGGTAAAGTAGTCGATGTGCTCGGCCGTTACCCGCTGCCTGTGGAAGTCATACCCATGGCGCGTGGTCTGGTCGCACGGGCCATCGTTGAGCTTGGTGGGGCACCTGAACTGCGTGAGGGGTTGACCGACAACGGCAATCTGATCCTCGGCGTGCACGATCTCGCCATTACCGACCCCGTGGAGATGGAGCAACGTCTCAACAACATCGTGGGGGTGGTGTGTAACGGTCTCTTCGCCGCCCAGGCTGCACACCGGGTGCTGATTGCGTCCGCAACCGGCGTCAGGCTACTTCAATAGCTTGCCCGGATTCATGATTCCGTTCGGATCAAACACGTTCTTCAATGACCGCATGAGGCCAAGTTCGCCTGAGCTTCGCGAATAGTCGAGAAAGTCCCGCTTCAACAACCCGACACCGTGCTCGGCAGAAATGCTGCCATTGCGTTGTGCCACCAGATCAAAAACAGTGGGGCTGATTTCATGACAGCGCGCATTAAACTGATCGAGGGGTAAGTCTGCTGGTTTCAGGATGTTCAGATGCAGGTTGCCATCGCCGATGTGCCCGTACCAGCACACTTCAAAATCCGGATAGCTCCTGCTGACAAGCGCATCAACGTCGTCAAGAAAATCCGGCATATCGCTGATCCGTACGGCCAGATCGTTTTTATAAGGTTTATATGCCGCGATGCTCTCCGATATGCCCTCGCGCAACTGCCATAACGCTGCCGCCTGCGCTTCACTCTGGCTCAGCACACCGTCCACCACCCAACCGGCTTCGACGGTCGCTTCAAACACAGCTTCTGCGGCAGGCAGCGAACTTTCATCAAATTCCACCAGCGCATAGAACGGACAGGGCGAGCTGAGCGGGCTTTGCAGATCGCGGTGGGCGCGGACCTTTGTGAGGGCCAGATCGGAAAAGAACTCGAATGCAGAAAGCGTGAGCTTGTCTTGAAACGCCGCCAGAACTTTCAGTATGTCGCGGAACACCGGCACGCCAAGCACCATTACCCGCTGCGGTTCGGGGGGGGCTGTCAACCGGACATCCGCTTCGACGATGAAACCGAGCGTTCCTTCCGAGCCGATGAACAGATGCCTGAGGTCATAACCAGTGGCGTTCTTGATCAGCCCGTGGTTGCAGTCGATCAACTCTCCTGATCCCGTCACAACCCGGCAACCGGCAATCCAGTCGCGGGTCAGACCATAGCGGATCACCTTGATACCACCGGCGTTGGTCGCAATGTTGCCACCGATCTGGCTTGAGCCACTGGAGGCAAAGTCCACAGGATAGAAAAGACCCTTGGCCCTCGCGAACGCCTGCAGGTTTGCCGTCACGAGACCCGGCTGACAGGTCACCAGCCGATCCGCGGGATTGAAGCCGATAATCTGGTTCATCTTGTCGAACGACACCACGATCTCGCCATTGCTTGCCACCGCACCACCGGAAAGCCCAGTCCTGCCACCAGACGGAACCAGACTGAGACGTTCACGGTTGGCGAGTTTTACCAGACCGACCACCTCATCGATGGTCTTTGGAAATACCACCGCAGTGGCGTTGGCCGGGTAACTGGTGGTCCAGTCCCGACCCCACACGGCCAGGTCCGCAGGATCGCGGCTCACCTGAGCAGGTGAAAACAATTCATCCAGGCCTTGATGCATTTTCCTTATCGCGCTCTTAAGTGTCAGAAGAACCAGCTGCTAGTATAAGCGGCTTTTTTCGCAGGCCATCTGTTTCAGCGGATCCGTTTGAGGAGCTCTGTTGCCGAGGCATTGAATTTCCTTGGAGCACATTAACTTTGACGCAACTGACACAGACCTCGTTCGACAAAGCCAAAATCAGGATTCTGCTGCTCGAAGGCGTGCACGCCTCGGCGGTCAACAGTTTCCGCGAACACGGCTACAGCAACATCACCGAGTTAAGCCATGCGCTGAGCGGTGATGAGCTGTGTGATGCAATCAGTGATGTGCATGTTCTGGGTCTGCGCTCCCGCTCTCAACTCAACGCCAGGTGCCTGGCCGCGGCGCGCCGGTTAATGGCGGTGGGCTGTTACTGCATCGGGACCAATCAGGTGGAGCTGGGGTGTGCAGCCATCAGTGGCATACCGGTATTCAACGCGCCGTTTTCCAACACCCGCAGCGTCGCGGAACTGGTTCTGGCCGAAGCCATCCTGCTGCTGCGCGGTGTACCGCAGAAGTCCTTGCAGATGCACCAGGGGATCTGGCAGAAGTCAGCGAGAGCATCCTTCGAAGTCCGCGGCAAGACGCTCGGTGTGATCGGCTACGGCAACATCGGCGCTCAGCTCGGCGTGCTGGCAGAGGCGCTGGGGATGCGGGTGGTGTTTCATGACAGCGTTAAAAAACTCAATCTCGGCAACGCCCACCAGGTCGCCAATCTGGCAGAACTGCTCAAACTCAGCGACGTGGTTTCGCTGCATGTGCCGGCAACCGAGCAAACCCGCAACATGATCGGCGCACTTGAGCTTGCGTTGATGAAACCCACCGCCGTCTTCATCAACGCAAGCCGCGGTAACGTGGTGGACCTCGATGCGCTGGGCGAACGCCTGCTGGCGGGTCAGCTGCTCGGCGCGGCCATTGACGTTTTTCCGCATGAGCCCGGGTCCAACGATGATCCTTTCGCTTCACCCCTGATCGGCAAGCCGAACACCCTTCTCACCCCGCACATCGGTGGCAGCACGCTTGAGGCGCAGGTGAATATCGGGATCGAAGTCTCTGAGAAGCTCATTCGTTACAGCGACAACGGGTCGACCCTTTCGGCCGTCAATTTTCCGCAGGTCACGCTTCCCGAACAGGACAACAAACACCGCCTGCTGCACATCCATCACAACGTTCCGGGCGTGCTCAGCGCCATCAACCAGGTGGTTTCGGAAGCCGGTATCAACATCTCAGCGCAGTATCTGCAGACCAATTCGACGATTGGCTATGTGGTGATGGATGTGGATGCCGAGTATTCGAGTACCGCCCTCGATCGCCTGACCGAGGTGCCGGGAACGATCCGTACGCGGGTGCTTTTTTAACCTTTCGCGCGTTGCGCGAGAACGGCAACAGCCGGCAGGGTTTTGCCTTCCACAAATTCGAGAAACGCCCCACCGCCAGTGGAGATGTAGGATATCTGCTCGCGCAGGGCGTATTTGTCGATGGCAGCCAGGGTGTCGCCGCCACCGGCAATGGAAAATCCTGCGCTCGCCCCGATGGCTTCGGCCACTACCCGGGTCCCTTCGCCGAACTGGTCGAACTCAAAGACGCCTAACGGTCCGTTCCACAGGATGGTCTTCGCTTTGAGGATCAACTCCGCATAGTGCCGCGCGGTCTGCGGACCGATATCGAGGATCATCTCATCGTCTGCCACTTCATGAACCGCCCGCACGATGGCAGGTGCTTCCTCATTGAGGGCAGTTGCCACCATCACATCCACCGGCAGGGGCACATCCACCTGCCTTGCAATCCGGGCCGCAGCTCCAACCAGATCCGGCTCATAAAGGCTCTTGCCGATCGAATAACCCGCAGCAGCGATAAAATTGTTGGCGATCCCGCCCCCTACGATCAACTGATCGGCCAGACAAGCCAGCGAATCGAGGACTTCCAGTTTGGTTGACACCTTTGAGCCACCCACCACGGCGATCAGCGGCTTTGCCGGTTTGGTCAGCGCTTGTGCCAGGGCATCGAGTTCTTCAGCGAGCAGGGGACCGGCACAGGCGATGGGCGCAAACCGGGCGACACCGTGGGTGGATGCCTGAGCGCGATGCGCGGTGGCAAACGCGTCCATGACATAGATATCGCACAAACCGGCCAGACGCCGGCTCAAACCTTCATCGTCAGCGCCTTCGCCTTCAAGAAAGCGCACGTTTTCGAGCAGGACCAGATCGCCGTCGCCAACCGTGACCGCATCGAGGTCGCGGATCAGGTTCACCTCCCGGCCAAGCTTCTGGGCCAGAACGTCTGCGACGGGTTGCAGTGAGAATGCTGGATCGAACTTGCCTTCCACCGGCCGGCCCAGATGTGACATCAGAATCACTCTGGCGCCAGCACCCAGCGCCTTAACCAGCGTGGGCAGCGAGGCATCGATCCGCGCATCGCTTGTGACAACACCGGCCTTGACCGGCACATTCAGATCCTGCCGGATCAACACCCGCCGACCGGTCAGCTCAAGATCTGTCATTCTTATGAAATCGCTCATAACAACTTCCTTTCACCCGTCAGCGGATGGAATGTACCGCCTCGATAACCCGCTCAACCGTCATGCCCATGGCCCGCATGGCCTCATCGCCCGGAGCCGACACCCCAAAACGGTCGATCCCGACAACCGCACCGTCAAGACCCACAAAGCGATACCAGTAAGCGCTGTGCCCGGCTTCAACCGCCACCCGGGCACGCATTGCGGGGGGGAGTACCTGATCGATATAGCTCTGGTCCTGCATCAGAAAGAGACCCGGGTTCGGCATCGAGACCACCCGCACACCGATCCCCTCGCTGGTCAGTGCCACGGCTGCGTCCACCGCCAGTTCAACTTCTGAGCCGCTGGCCATAATGACCGCGCCAAGTTCACCGTGTTCGGCAACCAGTACATAGCCACCCCGCGCAATCGCGGCAAAGGTCGCCTCATCACGCGCTTGTGGTCGAGTGGTCTGACGCGAAAATATCAGCGCATGGGGGGCTTTTTTCGAGGCAACAGCTGCCTCCCAGGCCACCGCACTTTCAACTGTGTCGCAGGGCCGCCAGGTAGACAGACCCGGCGTGGTACGCAGATTGGTCAGCTGTTCAATGGGCTGGTGGGTCGGTCCATCCTCGCCAACAGCGACAGAATCATGGGTGTAAACAAATATGTTCGGGATCTGCATCAGCGCCGCGAGCCTTACCGCATTGCGGGCGTATTCCATGAACACCAGAAAGGTGCCGGAAAACGGCCGGATACCGCCGTGCAAGACCAGACCATTGCCGATGGCAGACATGGCGAATTCGCGCACCCCGAAGCTCATGTGCCGATCATCAGCCGCACCTTCCCAACGGGTGAGATTTGAGCCGGTGAGATCCGCTGAGCCGCCGAACAGTTCCGGTACCGCCTCACCGAGCGGTTTGAGACACATCTGCGATGATTTCCGGGTGGCTGCAGCAACCCCTTTCTCGCCACTGTTGATTGCAGCCTGGGTAAGTTTGGCAAAGTCACGGATCGGTTTGTTCCAACCACTGGGCAGCTTACCCTCCATGCGCCGGGCAAGCTCGGTGGCGAGTTCCGGGTAGGCTTGTGCGTAAGCATCAAACCGGTCGTTCCACTCATTTTCGAGGTCCGCACCACGATCGCGCGCGCACCATTCGTCCAGGAGGTTCTGCGGCACAACGAACGGATCGGATCCCCAGTTGAGGGCCAGCCGAGTCCGGGCAATTTCATCACTGCCAAGTGCTGCGCCATGAGCAGACGCTTTGCCGGCCTTATTCGGCGAGCCGTAACCGATGGTAGTTCGAGCGCACACCAGTGTCGGCCGACCGTCGCTTACGACTGCAAGTTTAAGGCCTGCGCTGATGGCGTCGGCATCCTGGCCATCGACATCACGGATCACCCGCCAGCCGTAGGCTTCAAAGCGAGCCGGAACATCTTCGTTGAACCAGGGACCGACTTCGCCGTCGATAGAGATGTTGTTGTCGTCATACAGCGCAATCAGCTTGCCAAGCTTTAAGGTGCCCGCAAGCGATGCCGCTTCGTGCGAGATGCCTTCCATGAGACAGCCATCCCCCACCACAACCCAGGTGCGGTGATCGATGACCTGATGGTCTTCGGTGTTGAATTCACGGCCGAGCATCTGTTCGGCCAGCGCAAAACCAACCGCATTGGCGAACCCCTGGCCCAGCGGACCGGTAGTGGTTTCAACACCGGGGCATTCACCGTATTCCGGGTGGCCGGCAGTTTTAGAGCCGAGTTGGCGGAAGTTGATCAGATCATCAATGTGCAGATCGTAACCGGTGAGATAAAGGCAGCCGTACAACCACATGGAGGCGTGACCATTTGACAGCACCAGGCGATCGCGATCCCACCAGTTCGGCGATGCCGGATTGTGCTTGAGCACCTCGCGCCACAGTACTTCGCCAAGATCAGCAAGGCCCATGGGGGCACCCGGATGGCCGGAAGCGGCCTTCTCAACCGCGTCCATGGCCAGTGCCCGCAGTGCATTCGCGCGATCCATAGGTGATGACATATGCCTTTAAAACCCCCCGGTTCGGCAAAGCGGCGTATTGTGGTCGCTCACGCGGATGGTAGCAATTTCAATCGCGGTTAATTTGCCAGAACTGTGGAGGAGACGGTCCAACCACAGCGGCAAAATCGGCTACAATCCGCCGCTTTGATGATCACATTGTTAGGGAATCCAATGGCCGACTACAGCGTTTTTACCTCAGAGTCCGTATCAGAAGGACATCCAGACAAGATGGCGGACCAGATTTCTGACGCCGTCCTCGACGCGATGCTTGCACAGGATCCCGACAGCCGGGTCGCGTGTGAAACCCTGATCAAAAGCGGGATTGTGGTGGTGGCGGGGGAGATCCGCTCCAATGCCGTCGTCGACATCGACAAGCTGGTCCGAAAAGTCATCCATGACATCGGCTACACCAGCACCGATATCGGCTTTGATCCGGAATCCTGCACCGTGATAAATGCGCTGGGCCACCAGTCTACCGACATCGCCATGGGCGTGGATGAAACCGGGGAGCATGAACAGGGCGCCGGTGACCAGGGTCTGATGTTCGGCTATGCCTCAAGCGAAACCGATGTCCTGATGCCAGCACCGATCACCTACGCCCATCGATTGGTCGAAAAGCAGGCCGAAGTCCGGCGCAACTCGCTTAAATTCCTGCGCCCCGATGCTAAAAGTCAGCTGACCTTTACCTACGACGCCAAAGGCCGACCGGTTGGCATTCAGGCCGTGGTCCTTTCTACCCAGCACTCCCCCGATGTCAGCCAGAAGACGCTTCGCGAAGCGGTCATGGAAGAAATCATCAAACCGGTTCTGCCGTCTAACTGGATGTCGAGCGACACCAAGGTCTACATCAATCCCACAGGCAACTTCGTCATTGGCGGACCGGTAGGCGATTGCGGCCTGACCGGCAGAAAGATCATCGTTGACACCTACGGCGGCATGGCGCGTCACGGCGGCGGTGCTTTTTCCGGCAAGGATCCGTCCAAGGTTGACCGCTCGGCAGCCTACGCAGGACGTTACGTGGCCAAAAACATAGTGGCTGCGGGCCTCGCAGAACGCTGTGAACTGCAGGTGAGCTACGCCATCGGGGTCGCCGAACCCACCTCGATCAGCATCGATACCTTCGGTACCGGCAAACTCAGTGACGCGAAAATCGTTCAACTTGTGCGTGAACACTTTGATTTGCGCCCGCGCGGGTTGATCGCGATGCTGAACTTAAAGCAGCCGATCTATCTACCAACGGCCGCTTACGGACATTTCGGCAGAACCGGACCTGCCTTCACCTGGGAGAAGACCGACCGTGTTGAGGCGCTCAAGGCCGAACTCTAGATCAGCTCTTTTCAGCGGATGGCGGCCATGCGCCTGAGTTTTGAATTTTCAGCACCGCGCAATGAAAAGGCGCAAGCGGGTGTCTTGAACGTCGCCGAACACCTGGCGCGTTTTGACCCGGCGTTTTATTCGGTGACCTATGGCGCTGGCGGCAGCACCCGCACCGGTACCCGGGACGCGGTCAAACTTTTAAAAGGCCAGGGCCGCAAAGTCGCGCCGCATCTGTCTATTGGCGGCGATGACGAAGCGCAGACCTGCTCTCTCCTGGACGAATACCGTGCCGAGGGGATCGATCGCGTGGTTGCATTGCGCGGCGACCTGCCTTCCGGCATGGGACGTGCACGCTACACCCATAACGCCGAAGATCTGGTCCGGCTGATTCGCGATCGCTTTGGTGATCAGTTTCACCTGGAAGTGGCCTGCTACCCCGAAACCCATCCGGATGCCAAAAGCCCGGCCAGCGATCTTGCGTTTTTCAAGCGCAAAGTCGATGCCGGGGCGGATACCGCCATTACCCAGTACTTCTACAACGCGCCCGCCTACTTCGATTTTGTGGATCGAGCAACTCGAGCCGGCATCGACATCCCCATCTACGCCGGGATCATGCCGATCACCAACTTCCAGAACATCGTGCGCTTCTCCGAGAGTTGCGGTGCTGACATACCGCGCTGGATCGTGCAGCACCTCAAGGCCTTCGAAGACGACGAACGCGCCCTGGTAGACTTTGGCGTTGATGTGGTGACACGGCTGTGTGAGCAGTTGTTAGCCGGTGGGGCGCCAGGCCTGCACCTGTATACCCTGAACCGCTGGGGCGCCAGCAGCCGTATCTGCGACAACCTGGGCCTGGCGGTCAGCGCCGCCTGAGCTGACATCGATCGGTGGGGTTCGAATGATCCTGATCAATTACGCCCAACCCGGTCACCATCGCCTCGGACCCGAGCCATCCCATCACCTCGTCAAAGTTCTGCGTAAACGCGCGGGAGATGCGATTGAATGTTGCGACGGGCGCGGATCCCTGTATGCGGGCGTCATCATCAGCGCGGACACCCGCGGTTGTGATCTTGAGATCCGGGACCTGATCACCCGCCTCGAGCCTCCGCTGGCAAGGCTTCACCTGTATCTTGCATACCTGAAAGGGGATGCCCTGGCGAACGCCATTGCGAGGTCAGTTGAACTTGGCATGACCGACGTGACAATCATCCAGACCCAACGCAGTCAGGCATCGCTTACCCGGATTGGCGAACGCATCCCGCACCTGGAGCGCGCAATCGCAGGTGCTGTGCAGCAGTGCAAACAACTTCATCTGCCGATTCTGCACGCCGCCTGCACATTTTCCGATGCGCTCAAGGCACAGCCTTGTGCCCACACAATCCTGCTGCACCCGGGCGCGCCAACCTTCGGTGACAAACTGCCACAGGGGAATCTCGCCGTATTGATCGGACCGGAAGGCGGCTTTAGTGATGAGGAACTTGCCAGCGCTCGCGCATCGGCGGTCTGCGTTGCCGGTCTTGGACGTTTGATTCTGCGGGCAGAAACCGCCCCGCTGGCCGCCCTTGCGGCAATCCAGCAGGTCCGCGGCTGGGCTTAGATCTTCAGCCGTTCAGGGCTGCAATCAGATTCCTGACCCGGGTCTCGACGAACTCAAGATTGGGAATGATCGCGTTCTCGGTCCCCACTCGAACCGCTGCCACTTCAGCATCCTGAATGCCACGGCTCTGGTTGGTGAGGTCTTCACCGGACAGCTTCAAGATCTTGGGCAAACCGGTCGCGGCGAGCGCATAGAACGCGGCGCCATTGGTCAAACGGGCGCGATTCATCACCACCAGGCATCGGTGGCTTTCGTCATCGCTCGGGTTACCTTTGTTCATGACATCAAAACGGATCACCGGGATGTTCTGGCCGCGCCATTCCGCCATGCCAACACACCAGTCAGGTGCGTTCTTGATCTTGTTAACACGACGCCAGGGCAACACTTCGGCGATACAGACGTTAGGTAACAACAGACCTTCATCGCCAGCAGGGATCAATACACAGGCAATCTCTGGCGTCACGCTCTGGGCAAGGGATCCCATCATGAATTCACCAGCTCGTCGATGCTTTCTAACAACTCGCTCTCCTGGAACGGTTTACCCATGAACTTGTTTACACCAAGCTGAAAAACGTGTTCCTTGTGTTTTTCACCGGTGCGCGAACTGATCATGATGATCGGCAGACTGTGCAGGCGCTCGTCGTGACGCACCTGCCGCGCTACTTCAAAGCCATCCATTCGTGGCATTTCTATGTCGAGCAGCATCACGTCGGGGCGTTTTTCATTCAGGATCGCCATGGCTTCGACGCCGTCTTTGGCAACCGTGACCTGCATCCCCTGGCGCTCCAGCAGACGGGTGGTTACTTTTCTGACAGTAACTGAGTCGTCGACGACGAGCACCCTTATGATGCCCTTCTCATGATTTTTCTGCGGCGCGATGCGAACACCGCCGCGTTTGCCTTGCGCTCTTATCAGACCGAGCAGATCCAGAATCACGACCACGCTACCGTCGCCCAGGATGGTTGCACCAGAGATGCCACCGACCCCTGCGAACTGCGGACCGAGGCTCTTCACCACGATCTCGCGGCTGCCCTGCACACTGTCCACATGCACGGCCACCGCCAGATCACCAGAGCGGACCAGCACCACCGGTACTGCAGCCCTGGATCCGGCGTCCACATACTCGCGACCGAGATAGTCGCCAAGGTAACGGACCCGGTAGGGGATCCCCGCGTACTCAAAGCCTTTTGCATCTGGCTGATGCAATGCATTCAGTTCACGGGCGGTGAGCAGCACGATGCCTTCTATGGTGTTGAGCGGCAGCGCATAAAGGTCATCCCCCACCGACACCATCAAAGAGCGATTGACCGACACGGTGAACGGCAGACGCAAGACGATTCGGGTGCCCTTGTTGCGACGGGAGAAAATGCCGATGCTGCCGCCGAGTTGTTTGACGCCGCTGTGGACAACATCCATCCCGACACCGCGACCCGATATCTGGGTTACGGATGAGGCGGTCGAGAAACCGGGCGCAAGCACAAACTGAATGATTTCCTCTTCGCTCAAACGGGCGTCCGGCTTCATCAGACCCCGTTCGATGGCTTTTTTACGAACGACGTTAACGTTTATACCGGCGCCGTCATCGCTGATTTCGATCACCACGTCACCGCCTTCGCGGGACAGGTGCAGATCGATGCGGCCTTCGGTTGGCTTGCCCGCCGCCAAGCGGTCACTTTCAATACCGTGGTCAACCGCATTGCGCAGCATGTGCTCAAGCGCAGGAACGATCCGCTCCAGCAGATTTCGATCCATCTCGCCTTCAGCGTTGTAGGCGTGGAAGCCGACTTCCTTGCCAAGCTCCGCTGCACTCTGGCGAACCAAACGCCGCAGGCGCGGCAGGACCCGGTTGAACGGCGACATGCGCGTACGCATCAGGCCTTCCTGCAACTCGGTATTAACACGGGCCTGTTGAACCAGCAGGGATTCAGATGCGCGGGCTTTGTAGAGCAGCGTTTCTTTCAGGTCCAGCATGTCGGACGCACTTTCGGTAAGACTGCGGGACAACTGCTGCAACTGGGAATAACGATCAAGCTCCAGTGGATCGAAGTCATCGTATTCGGGGCCGGAAAGCCGGTCTTTGCGGAACAGAACCTGTGCTTCGGTCTCCATTTCCAGCCGACGGAGTTGTTCACGCACACGACTGATGGTCATTTCCATCTCATCGAGGGCAGCCGTGAAGTCGCCCATGCCCTGTTCGATGCGGGCGCGCAGAATGCTGCTTTCGCCGGCAAGATTGACAAGCTCTTCAAGCAGGGTGGCCCCCACCCGAACCATCTCCTGCGACCCTTTTACCTCACTTGCGGTGGTGTCTTGCGCAGCGCTTGCTTGCGAAGCCGGCGCTGTTGAGTCGGCTGGTTTTGCCGGTACACCGGGTTGTTCGACCGTCTGTGTTGCATCGACCGTCGGGACTCTGGCGCTCACCGCCCGGCGATTGGCGCGAACCAGACTGCTCAGCTCATCAAAGCGCGCGCACAGACTGGTAAAAAACTGTTTGCCGACCGTCTCGGTACTGGCCTGCACCTCGATGAGCGACGTCTCAAATTCATGGGTGAACTGACCCAGACCGATCAACCCAGCGAGCCTCGCGCCCCCTTTCAGGGTGTGCAGACCGCGCAGCAGATCTTCCAGGTACAGTCGATTGTCGGAAGCTTCGGTCCAGCTGTTGATACTCGCTTCGAGCTCTTCGAGAATCTCGTCAGCCTCCTCGAAGAAAATCTCGGTGATGTCCGAATCAAGTGTATCGGCAATGTCCAGATCAGCCGGGTCACGGCCATGCACCAGCTCAAGGGTGGTGAGGGCTTCGTCTACTTCAACAAGGGGAAGCGGTTGCGATGGATCTTCATAGCCGCCCGCTTCATCATCTTCAACCGGGATCGCCTGATGTACTGCGTCGCCTTCAACCGCGCACGCGAGCATGGTTTGAAGCAACTCATGATCCTGATAAAGACTGTCAAACAGGCCTGCATCTGCTGACGCCGCACTGTCACGGAACGCGATCAAATCAGTTTCGATCTGATGTGCGGTATCGCCAACGGTGTAGACACCCGCAAGCCGGGCGCTGCCTTTGAGCGTGTGCAGGTTGCGCAGAAGGGCCGGTAACGCATCCGGGTTCTGGGCATTGGCACTCCACACATGAATCTGCTCGTCCATGTTTTCGAGCAGGTCGTTCGCTTCCTCCATGAAGATGTCGATGAGTTCCGGGTCTGGCTGGTCCGCCCTTTGCGGAGTGGAACTTTGAGCAACCACATCCGTCGATCGCATTTCGGCGGAAGGAAACGACACAACTTTTGCGCTTGCGGAAAGGTTGGTGCGATCCAGTCTGGCAATAATGTCTGACGGATCTGACGGGTTCATGTCACCTGCCAGTTCGTCAAACAGCCGCGCGAGGAATTCGTAACCTTCGCTCAGAACTGAGGCATTTGATTGGGCAAGCGGACCTTGGGTCTGCTCGCGTATGCGCGTATGCGCACTCATAATCGCGATCGCAAGCGACGCGACTTCAATTGCGTCATTCTCATCAGCAACCCGTTGAATTTCTTCAAGACCTGCAAACAGGCGGGTCTCGATCTCATGGTCAAGCTGGTCAGCCTGCCAGGCTGTGATGAAAGCCGGACCTTCGAGAATATCGCCACTGCCGGAGATCATCAGCAGCTGGTCTACCCCACGCCAGTTGCTGATCTCGAGAACCAGCTGCTCTGCATCGCGGGCAATTGCGCTGCTTTCGGGTACTTCACCTGTTCCACCGAGACCTGCCAACGTCTGTCGCAGACAGGTTAGTGTGTTTCTGAGTATCTCACTGGCCTTTGCCTGCTGCTGTGGATTCAGCTCGGTTTTATCGATCACCCGGACCATGTCGTAGACGGGTCGCGCAATTGCGCTGACGGGAGCCACGCCAATCATATCGGCACTGCCGCACAGTGTGTGCAGTGCGCGTATGGTGGAGCTGTCCACCACAAACAGATCTGCCTGATCAGCGACTTCGAGAAGGCGCAGATAGTCAGCCGCTTCATCCAGAAATATCCTGAGTTCTTCTTCTGCTTCGGTCCCGGCGAACGGTGCGTCAGCATCTTCCAGCGAGACGAGTGAGTGTTCCAGGTCCCCGGGTGTCGTAGCAGCAGCCTCGCGCACTGCGGGCTCGTCAAAGTCGATCAACTCAAGGTCGGCATCGTCGAGAGGCAGCACATTCTCAAGAATCGATCCTGGATCCTCATCGTCCAGGACCTCGATGTATGTGGTGACCGAGGCGTTACCTTCGGCAAGGGGTTCGTCGTCAATGTCAGGTTCCTGACCCGATGCGACCAGGTCCGCCTGTTCAGTCAGAAGACTGACGGCATCCATGTCGGGAGCGGTTCCGGCAACAAACGCCTGCATCAGATCCGGCAGCAGGGCCACCGCCCGATTGACCAGGGTAACGGCTGCTGAGCTCGGTCCAACCGTACCTTCGAGCATCCGGTTGAGCATATTCTCAATCGACCAGGTCAGTTCTCCGACCGCCTCGGCACCAACCATTCGACCGCTGCCTTTAAGGGTATGAAAGCCACGCCTTACCTCGTTGAGCGCAACACTATCGGTTGGCGCGGCCGACCAGATTTCTAAGGATCCTTCGAATGCCTGCAGTATCTCTTCGGCTTCTTCTGCGAAGACCGCGCTGATATCTTCATCTTCAACTTCTTCATCTTCGGCAGCGGCGGTCTCAACCATACCGCTGATTTCTGCAAATGCCGGATCGCCGAGGTCAAACAGCTCTAACTCATCGTCTGGGCTAGTGGCTGATTTTTCAGCTGTATCAGATGATGCTTTATCGACGGTGAACTCGATCAACTCTTCAGCTTCGTAACCGGTGGCCGAAGAAACGATCTGTTCAAGGGGTTCAACTTCTGCGGTTTCTTCTACCGGTTGAACAACTGCGGTCCCTCGACCAAGGTAGCCAAGGTGAGTAACCCGCTCGGTTACCTGCATCAGAATGGCATCGGTTCCAAAAGCACGCGGCTCCGATTCCCGCTCCAGGTAGTATTCGAGGCCGGTGATTGCTTCCGCAAGCAGCTGCACCGACTCCGGGGTTGCACTGGTGACCAACTCATTCTGAACAAAGGCATTGCAGTCCGACAAGAGACCAGATGCGGATACCAGTGGTACCAGCATCAAGGCGGAACTTGCCTCGCAGAGAAGTCGATCAACCCGATTTACGACCTCCAGTTCCCAGGGACCGTAAGCCGTATCACCAAGCAGAAGTTTGACCTGCTCAAGACTCTGGCGGACCTCCGCCATGACAACACGTTTGGCATCATCGATGGCACTATCGCCTGCGACCATGCCAGTCGCGATTCGATGCAGGTCATCCTCTACACTGATCAGACCTGTGGCAATGTCGAGCAATGCATCGCTTCGGACATCACCAGACGCAACCAGATCGGCGACCGCTTTCTGCTGTGCCTGAAGGGTTGTCAGCGCGCTGTCGAAACCGAGCATGGAAAGCGTGGAACAGATCCGTTTGAGTGGCCCCGTTAGAGCCTCATCCAGGTCCGCAGTCTCTGGTGTCGGCGAGCGTACAAGTAAATCGAGTTGATCTTTCAGCGCAGTGATTTCTTCGCCCAGCGCCACTGCAACCGCAGCATTCGCTTCACGTCCAGACGCGCTCAGACCGTCTGTGGCGTCAAGAGATGTCGTTGATTCGTTCGTGAGTTCA
>JAQBYL010000296.1 GCA_027622495.1 Pseudomonadota bacterium | reverse complement strand
GCTGATTTCAACGACACAGTTGAGGCAGGCCAGCTGCTCGCCCGAATTGATCCCCGTACCTATCAGGCCCGCGTGGACCAGACCGGTGCCGACGTTGCGGTTGCGCAGGCATCCATACTGCAAAGAGAAGCTGAGGTGGTCCTGTGGCAGGCAAACGTTGCCCAGGCTGAGCGTGAACGCGAACGCAGGATCTCACTCAAGGAACGTGGCCATGTTTCTGCTTCGGAACTCGATATCGACTTTACCGCAGTAGAAACAGCAACTGCGCAACTGACCATGGCGAATGCGTCGGTGCAGAATGCCAGGGCGCTGGCCAGGCAGCGCCAGGCAGCGCTCAGTCAATCCGAGCTTGATCTGGAGCGCACGTTCATCAGATCGCCGATCAGTGGGACGGTGATCAACCGGACCATCGAAATCGGTCAGACCGTCGCGGCCAGTCTACAGGCCCCGGAGTTGTTTCAGATCGCCCAGGACCTTCACGAAATGAAAGTCGAAGCGAGCGTGGACGAGGCGGATATCGGGCGAATCGGCGAAGGGATGGATGTGCGTTTCAGCGTGGATGCCTTTCCGGAACGTCGCTTCACCGGCGGCGTACAACAGATTCGCCGGGCACCCGACACCGTTGCAAACGTTGTGACCTACCGGGTGATCATCACCGCCAGCAATTCCGATCTGGCGCTGTTACCGGGCATGACTGCCAATGTCGAAATCGTGCTTGGCTCCAGAAAAGATGTGCTGACCCTGCCGAATTCGGCCACTCGATTTGTGCCCAAAGGAGGCAGTGTTGCGGCTGGTCCCGGTGGCGGTCCACCAGATGGGCGGGCAGGCGGACCGGAGGCAATGATCGAGCAGATGAAAACCCGGCTTTCGCTGACCGCAGACCAGGTTGCCGCTGCTGAAGTCCTGATGGGTGAAATGCGCGACAAAATGATGCAGCTGCGCAACAACCCTGATCCATCAGCCATGCGCGAAGGGGCCGCAAAAATGGCCCGCAACATGAACGGCAAGCTGCGTGAACTGCTCAATCCGGAACAGCAGCGTGCCTTCGATGAGATGACGGCGGCCAGAGGGCAGGGCCGGGATAACAAACGTGCGGTGGTGTGGGTGCTGGAAAAAGGCGAACCGACCGCCCATCGGATCCGGGTTGGTCTTGCAGATGACAACTTAACCGAAGTGATCGACGGTCTGGACGAGGGTGCAACGGTCATATTGCGCGCCAGCCGGTCAGGGGGTTGAGTGGCTGATCCGCTCATCATTTTTGATTGTGTCAGTCGTTACTATCGGGTGGGTGACGAGGCGGTCAAGGCGTTGGATAAAGTATCGCTCCGTCTTGATGTAGGCGAATTTGTTTCGGTGGTTGGACCATCCGGATCCGGTAAGTCGACCTTCATGAACTTGTGTGGCTGCCTCGACACGCCGACCAGCGGCCGGGTCATGATCGACGGTGTAGACATGGCCGGCATGAACGATGATCAGGCGGCGGAACTGCGCAATGCCAAGCTCGGCTTTGTCTTTCAACAGTTCAACCTGCTGCCCCGCACATCAGCGTTAGACAACGTGGCTCTGCCACTCCTGTATGCGGGCTGCAATCGTCGGGCGCGTCATCAGGCAGCGGCACAGGCGCTTGATCAGGTTGGTCTGGGTGATCGTGTAAAACATCAACCGAGTCAACTCTCAGGGGGGCAACAGCAGCGTGTGGCGATCGCGCGTGCTTTGGTCAACAAACCCATTCTGCTTCTGGCAGATGAGCCCACCGGGGCGCTGGATACCAGCACCGGGGCTGAAATCATGGCCCTCTTCCAGGATCTGAACGATAGCGGCATCAGCATCATCCTGGTCACCCATGAAGCAGAGGTTGCCGAAGCGGCGAAACGCCGCCTGGCGTTTCGCGATGGCAAATTACTGCATGACGAAGCGCTCAAGCAGGTCAGGATCAATCATCAGGAAACAAGGATCGTATGAATCTGACTGAATCCGTTCTCGTCGCCCTGACTGCACTTCGAACTAACCTTATGCGCAGCACGCTGACCATGCTCGGCATCATCATCGGTGTAGCGGCGGTGATCACCATGGTCGCCATGGGTGCGGGTGCACAGAAAAAGATCGACGATCAGATCGCCGCCCTGGGAACCAATCTGTTCATGATCATGCCTGGTTACGGCCGGGACCATGGTGCGAGGACGTCCAAAGTCAGGTTGAGTGAGGATGATGCCAGGGCCATCAAGAACCAGGTGCCGGATGTAGTGGCTGTCGCACCCACCATACGCGGTATGGCGCAGGTGGTGCTGGGCAATCTCAACTGGTCGACGGTTGTGCAGGGTGTGGATGGCGACTACCTGATAGCGCGCAACTGGGCCATCGTCGATGGCCGCGAGTTTGAACCACGCGAAGTGGAGGGTGGCGCCAAGGTCGTTCTGGTGGGTGCCACTGTAGCAAAGGAGTTGTTTGGTGAAGCCGAGGCGGTCGGTCAGACCATTCGGGTCAATCGCATCCCGATGAAGGTTGTCGGTGTGCTGGACGCAAAAGGCCAGACCGGTTTCGGTCAGGATCAGGACGACCTCATCATGGTACCGATTGACACGGCGCGAACCCGCCTGCTCGGCGAAGCCGGCGGGGTAGCCAAGGCAGTTCAGGTCATCATGGTGAGTGTTCGTGACGCCTGGATGATGGAGGATGTAGAAGCGCAGATCACCGACATTCTGCGAGCGCGCCATCGTCTGCAACCAGGCCAGGAAGACACCTTTCGTGTTCGCAACATGTCGGAAATGGTTGAAACCCGGGCCGAAGCATCAAGGGTGTTCAACATGCTGCTCGCCGCGGTGGCCAGCGTTTCGCTGGTGGTTGGTGGTATTGGCATCATGAACATCATGCTGGTGTCGGTCACAGAACGAACACGCGAGATTGGGCTGCGCCGCGCAGTGGGGGCCAAGTCGCGTGACATTCTGGTCCAGTTTCTGATCGAGGCCATCACGCTGTGTACGCTGGGTGGGATCATCGGCGTGCTGCTGGCCGTGGGGATTTCGGTGGGCGCAGCAGCGATTGCAGGCTGGAGCTTTGAGTTGCAATGGCAGGTGGTTGTGCTGGCTGTTTTGTTTTCAGCGGTTATCGGGGTGTTTTTCGGGTACTACCCGGCGCGGCGTGCGGCGCGGCAGGATCCGATTGAGGCGCTTCGATACGAGTGACCGGCGAACAACAGGCGGTGACGCTTTAGTTTTCCAGATTCGCGAATTCGTAACCACGCTGAAAAACTCATAGAGACAAGGCCAGGGAATTGACCAGCCTGCCTTGGCTTCGGCCAGCTCTTTCAAAAGTTCGGCGGCCTGTACGTGGTATCGGGACTCTTGCCGATGTGCGTAGACCAGTATGTTTGTATCGACGGCGATCATTTAACGCGGCTCATCTGACGTTTAAGGTGCTGCGTATATTTCGCGCCTGAGATCTTGCCAGCTCAGCGACTCGAGTGGGTCGTCCGCATCAGCATCACCAAAACTCATATCGGGTAATTCGTATGTGGTTTGTTGCTCGGCTTTGGAGAGTGTTTGTCTTAGACTGTCTTCGACGATTGCTCTCAGCGGCCGTCCTGTGCGCTTCGCACGATATGGATGAGGAGGGTAGGGTATGACTGCAACGGGCTGATGCGAGGAACAATACAATGAGACTTCTGATAATACTGGGATTGCTGATTTCTCCGCTTGCACTGGCAAATGTGTGCTTTGACACCTACCGGTTATCCAACTACGAACGTGCGGTGGAGCCAGGGGTGCTGGTAGCCGCGTCCGGGACTGCGCCAGCGCACTGTGTGGTGCGGGGTGTGATCAACCGGGCGATTCGTTTCGAAGTGCGTTTGCCGGTGGAAGGTTGGAATGGTCGTTTTCTGATGATGGGGACCGGCGGATCATCTGGCTACATTGCCGATACCACGCAGGATTTGCATCGCGGTTATGCAATATCGTCAACCGATACCGGGCATGTCGGATCCGATGTTGATTTTGCCACGCAGCCTGAAGCTGCGTTGGATTACGCCTTTCGCGCTGTGCATCTTGCTGCGCTGACGTCCAAAGACGTTATTCAGCAATATTATGGCCGCGACATCAGATACTCGTACTACGAGGGCTGCTCTAACGGCGGTCGACAGGGGTTGATTGAAGCCACCCGTTACCCGGAGGATTTTGACGGTATTGTCGCTGGTGCGCCGGTGTTTCAGATCATGAACGAATTCATGCTCTGGTCGCTGCATGTGAATAGAGCACAGATGGCCCATCCACTGAGTGATGTGCATCTTCAGTTGCTGGATCGCGCCTCCAGCGCTGCGTGCGACGCACTCGACGGTGTGGTCGATGGTGTGATCAACGACCCACGTCAGTGCACCCTGGAGCACTTTGATCCAGCGGACCTCGTTTGCCAAACAGGGCAGGCAGACGACACGTGCCTGACTGAAGAGCAACTCCAGACAGTAATGGCACACTATGAAGGGGTAGTCGATGCACAGGGCAATGTCCTTTCTCCTGGCCTGCTGCCCGGCGCAGAGGGTGCCGGAGACTGGAAGATGTGGGCCCTGCCAGGCAATCAGATCCCGACAACTGGTGAGACCATCGAAACGTCGCTCAATGCTATCGTCTCCGATATGTTGAAGGTCTGGGTCTACCAGGACCCGGCTTATGACCACAATGATTTTGATATTTATGCTGACAGAGGTGACCTTGCGCGTGCATCTGCTGTGCTGGATGTGAATTCCGCTGACCTGCGCAAACTACGCGCTCGTGGCGGCAAGGTTCTCATGTATCAGGGTTGGAACGACTACCCGCTGCGGCCGCAACGGGCGATCAACTACCTTCATGCCGTAGAAAGCAGCATTGGCGACGAACGCAAAACCAGGGATTTCTTTCAGCTGTTCATGGTTCCCGGCATGTTGCATTGTGGCGGTGGACCAGGAGCCTGGGATGTAGACTATCTGGAGCCACTGGTTAACTGGGTAGAAAAAGGAGTGCGGCCGGAGAAGCTCACCGGGTCGCGGCCAGACGGTAAATTCACCCGCACGCACTGTCCTTATCCGCAGATTGCTCAGTTTTCTGAGGGCGATCCGGACCAGGCGGCAAGTTATCGCTGCAGCAACTAAAAAAGGATGGTCGCTCAGATTCCTTCTGGGCTTGAAGCGGATCTCCGCGCCAGGGCCTCGTCTGCCTCGTCCTGTCTCAACATGCGTTCGCCACGCTCGAGATCACTCCACGGAAAAAAGTCTTCCGCCATCAGATATAGAGCGGGCACCATGAACAACGTGATCGCTGTTGCAAACAGCACGCCGTAAGCGAGCGATATTGCCATCGGGATGATAAAGGCCGTTGATGGGTCGCCGCCGCGCGAAAGCAGTGGAAGCAGACCGATGAACGTGGTCACAGACGTGAGCATGATCGGGCGAAATCTGACCACGCCAGCCATGGCTACAGCTTCATGAAGATCTACACCTTCCCGCCGCCGTCGATTGATGTAATCAACCAGAACCAGTGATGCGTTCACCACCACCCCCGACAGCGCAATGATTCCGAGCAGAGAGAAAAACATCATTCCCCAACCCATGATGTAGTGGCCGAATCGAGACATGTAGCGAATGTGGCGGCGCCGTGAAAGTGATCGCCTGCATTGAAGAC